>JBKOUH010000082.1:0-1992 GCA_046723285.1 Pseudomonadota bacterium | reverse complement strand
GAGAGAACGAGGGCGTCACGTTGGGCGGGCATCCAATGGTTTTCCTCGTGACCGGAGAGGATACGAAGCACACGAGCATGTTCGATTGGACAATTCCGGCGGGCTTTGCCACCGGCCTTCACGTTCATCGCGTCCAGGAAGAGACTTTCTACATGCTGGAAGGCGAATGCGAATGGCGGGTCGGCGAACAGGTCGTCCGAGCGACGCCGGGAACCTACCTATTCATTCCCCCGGGGGTACCGCACAACATCGCCAACATCAGCGAAAAGCCGGCCCGTGTGCTCATGACCGTCTCTCCGCCGGGACACGAGCACTACTTCGAAGAACTTGCCAAGCTGGCCGCCCAGGGCGGTCCCCCGGATGCGAAGGCCATCGGTGAATTGCGGACTCGCTACGACACCAATCAACTGTCCGCGTTGACAAAAAGATAGGGGCGATCGGCGGCCGGTATCGATTTAGCTGGCATAAAGCTTCCCGTACTCGTCCCTCAACACGTTCTTCTGCACTTTCCCCATCGTGTTGCGCGGCAGGTCGCGGACGAAGATCACGCGCTTCGGCAGCTTGAATTTCGCCAGGCGTTCGGCGAGCGCGGCGAGCACCTCGGCTTCGGTGAGCTTGGCGGCGCTCTGCTTCACCACCACGGCGGTGACGCCCTCGCCGAAATCGGCGTGCGGAACGCCGATGACGGCGCTCTCGACGACACCGGGCAGCGCGTCGATCTCGCTCTCGACTTCCTTGGGATAGACGTTGAAGCCGCCGCTGATGATGAGGTCCTTGCCGCGCCCGACGATGTGGACATAGCCACGGGCGTCGATCTTGCCGAGATCGCCGGTGATGAAGAAGCCGTCGGGGCGGAACTCGGCCTTGGTCTTCTCCGGCATGCGCCAATAGCCTTTGAACACGTTGGGCCCGCGCACCTCGAGCATGCCGATCGTCTCGGCCGGCAGCACCTTGCCCGTCTCGGGATCGGCGACGCGGATCTCGACGCCGGGCAGCGGGAAGCCGACCGTGCCGGCAATGCGCTCGGCGTCGTAAGGGTTCGAGGTGTTCATCCCGGTCTCGGTCATGCCGTAGCGCTCGAGGATCGCATGGCCGGTCTTCGCCTGCCATTCGCGATGCGTCTCGGCGAGCAGCGGCGCCGAGCCCGAGATGAACACGCGTATGCCGCGCGCCGCTTCCTTGGTGAGCCCCGGATGCTGGAGCAGACGCGTGTAGAACGTGGGCACGCCCATCATCGACGTCGCGCGCGCGAACAGCTTCAGGATCTGATCGGGGTCGAATTTCGGCAGGAAGATCATCGCCGCGCCGGCGGCGAGGATCACGTTCGTCGCCACGAACAAGCCGTGCGTGTGGTAGATGGGCAGCGCGTGGATCAGCACGTCCTTGCCGGTGAAGCGCCAGGTTTCGACGAGCGCCGCCGCGTTCGAACGCAGATTCTCGTGCGTGAGCATCGCCCCTTTGGAGCGGCCGGTCGTGCCCGAGGTGTAGAGGATGGCCGCGATGTCGTCGGCGCCGCGCGCGACGTCGGCGAACGTATCGGCCGCGGTGGCGCAGCGCTCGCCGAGCGTGCCGCCCTCGTCGGCGCCGAGCGTCTCCACGCGCGGCACGCGTTTCGCGCGCGCGATGGGCTCCAGCGCCGCGCGCCTCGCGGGATCGCAGACGAACAGCGCCGGCTCGGCGTCGCCGAGGAAATACTCGATTTCGGCCGGCGTGTAAGCCGTGTTGAGCGGCAGGAACGCGGCGCCGGCGCGCACGCAGCCCAAATAGAGATCGAGATAGGCCGGGCTCTTCTCGGCCTGCACCGCGACGCGGTCGCCCGGCTTGACGCCGAGGGCCTGAAGCGCCCCGGCCGCCCGCGCCGAGCGCGCGACGAGATCGCCGTAAGTGATGATCTTCCCCGCGCCGGTCTCGATGAAGGTGCGCTCGGCTTTCGGCAGGCGCGCGCGGACGTAATCGAAGAGATGATTGGGCATTCTGCGGACGGTCGTAGTG
>JBKOUH010000459.1:0-7513 GCA_046723285.1 Pseudomonadota bacterium | reverse complement strand
GGCCGGTCGAGTGGTACGTGCGCGAGCACGGCTACGCCTATGTCCACGCCGACATCCGCGGCACCGGCCACTCGGGCGGCGCGTTCGCGATGCTCTGCAAGGATGAGCAGCAGGATCTCTACGAAGTCATCGAGTGGATCGGCCGGCAGGAATGGTGCAACGGCAATGTCGGCGGCATCGGGCAATCCTATTACGCCTGGTCGCAATGGTTCATGGGCATCGCCAATCCGCCCTCGCTGAAATGCATAGCGCCCTACGACGGTTGCACCGATCCCTATCGCGACGCCGCCTATCATGGCGGCATCTACAGCGAGTTCCTCGTCTGGTGGTACAACATGGTGCGCGCGAACACGCTGCACCGTGCGGCCGGCCGCCCCACTGGGCGCGCGATGGCGCGCGATCTCACCGCCGAGCTCATCGCGCATCAGACCTACGACGATTGGTGGAAGGAGCGCTGCGCGCAGGAGCGCGTCGCGGAGATCAAGGTGCCGGTCTTCTCGATCGGCCACTGGGGCAAGATGGGCCTGCACCTGCGCGGCAATCTCCTTGGCTACGAGGCCGCCACGGCGCCGAAGAAGCTGCTCGTCACCGGATATCGCGACGTGTTCGAAGTGCACGCAGCGTTCGACGATCCGGAGTTCCACAAACGCGAGCTGCTCCCGTTTTACGACCGCTATCTCAAGAACGCGAAGACCGGCTACGAAAGCCTGCCGCCGGTGCGCGTGCATGTGCGCGGGCGCGAAACGCTGCGCGACCTGCCGGATTGGCCGCCCGAGAAGCCGGAGATGCGCGTGCTGCACCTCGGCGCGGGTCCGTCCAAGAGCGTCACGTCGCTCAACGACGGAGCGCTCGCCGCCAAGCCCTCGCGGACGCCCTCTTCGACGCGCTTCCGCTATCCGGATCCGCAGTGGAAATTCGGCGTCGCGGCGATGGGTCCGCACGGGCCGGATCCCGTTCGCCGCGTGCTCACCTTCACCACCGCCCCGCTCGCCGAAGATCTCGAGGTGATCGGCCCGGTCATGCTCGAGCTGCAGGTCGCGTCGACGAACACCGACACCGATTTCTTCGTCCGCGTCGCGGATCAGCTCCCGCAGCCGGCGGAGGAGCGGGCGCAAGGCCGCCAGCCGGCGTCGGTCGTGGTCACCAAGGGCTGGCTGCGGGCCTCGCACCGCGAACAAGACGATGGCAGGTCGCGGCCGAACCGCCCCTGGTACACACACGCCAATCCGCAGCCGATCGAGCCGGGCAAGATCTACAAATACGAGATCGAGCTGATGCCCTGCGCCTATCTCTTCAAGCAGGGCCATCGCATCCGGCTCGAGATCGTCAACGGCGATTCGGCGCTCACCGAGACGCCGTTCTTCGTGCACCAGTACCAGTGGTACAAGGTGGGCGTCGACACGATCCACCACGATGCGGCGCATCCGTCGCGGCTGCTGCTGCCGCTGGCGCCGCCGGCGTGATGACGGGCCGAGGGTGACGGCCGTGCGCGGTGCAGGCTGGGCGCGGCACCGCTCGCCACGCGCTTGCCCTTTCGCCGCCGGAGCCTAGACTCCCGCTCTATGGCCGCCTCGGCGATCTTCGCGAACGAATCGGTTTCGGTTTACGACTACCGGTGCACGGTGCCGCCGGGCACGGCCCCATTCGCCGAAGCGCACGATGCCTATTCGATCACCTATGTGAGGACGGGCAGCTTCGGCTATCACCGGGGGCGCCGCGCGTTCGAGCTCGTCGCCGGGGGCGCGGTCATCGGCTATCCCGGCGCCGAATATGTCTGCACGCACGACCACGTGCACGGCGACGAATGTCTCTCGTTCCTCTTCGCGCCGGCGCTGGTCGAGGATCTCGGCGGCGGGCCAAAGGCCTGGCGCACCGGCGCCGTACCGCCGCTGGCCGAGCTCATGGTTCTGGGCGAGCTCGGGCAAAGTGCTGCCGAGCGCGTCAGCGATGCCGGGCTCGATGAGGTGGCGATTGCCTTGGCCGTGCGCTTCGTGGCGCTCGCGTCGGGTGCCGCGCGCGAGCCGCTGCGGCCCGGCGCGCGCGACCGCAAGCGCGCCGTGGATGCAGCACTTTGGCTCGACGCGAACGCGCATGAGCCGCTCGATCTCGAAGATGCGGCGCGCGTCGCGGGCGTCAGCGCGTTCCACTTTCTGCGCCTGTTCGCCGCCGTGCTCGGGGTGACGCCGCATCAGTTTCTGGTGCGCGCGCGTCTGCGCCGGGCCGCGCGCCTACTCGCCGACGAGGAGCGCCCGATCACCGACATCGCCTACGATGTCGGCTTCGGCGATCTCTCCAATTTCGTGCGCACGTTCCGCCGCGCCGCCGGCGTCTCGCCGCGCGGCTTCCGCAAGGCGGCCAAGGGCGAGCGCAAGATTCTCCAAGATCGGCTGGCGGCACCCGCCCTAGCGTGAACCTCAACCGACGGCCACTTGGGGCCGCCGGCTTGGAGGTTCATCATGTACGACCATATCGGCTTGAAAGTGAAAGACGTCGCCGCGAGCGCGCGCTTCTATAAGGCCGCGCTCGCCCCGCTCGGCCACGAGGTCGCGTCGGAAGACGAGTCGGGCGCCGGTCTCGGCCCCAACGGCGCGCCGGCCCTCTGGCTCTATCGCGCCAAGAACGGATCCGGCGGCGTCCATGTGGCGCTGGCGGCACCCGACCGCGCCGCCGTCGATCGCTTCCACGCCGCGGGCTTGAAGGCCGGCGGCCGCGACAACGGCAAGCCCGGCCTCCGCGCCGACTACAGCCCCAAATACTACGCGGCGTTTCTCATCGATCCCGACGGCAACAACGTCGAGGCGGTGTGCATGAAATAGCGCGCCGGGCGCGCGGGGAGGGCGTCGGCGGAGGTGTGATCCACTTCATGAACCGCAGGTGAACGGCTTCACTGCGGGCGGGGGCGGGTTTGGGCATAGTTCGCGTCAGATGGGGCGACGGACAGCGCCCCGAGAGATCAAACCCGAGGACCAAGCCATGAAGACCCTTCTCACGCTCACCGCCGCGATCGCGCTCTCGATCGGCCTTGCCGGCACCGCCTCCGCCACCTCGCCCGGCGCCGAGATCGGCCCGCAGATCAGCAAAGAGTCGAGCGTCGCGCCGACGGCCTGCTACTACCGCTACTTCTACGTCACGAACGGCTACCAGTACCGCTACTTCTATCGCTGGTACTGCTACTAAGCGTAAGGCCGGAACGGCCGACGCGGCTCATCCGGTTGGGGGATGGGCCGCTTTGCTTTTTTGAGGCAGGCTGACATCAGGGGGGCGAGAGACCATATTGACGGTTCCAACCCCCCGCGCCGGAGCCGCCCGATGGCCGACCTCGCCCGCATCGAAAACCTCTTCTTCGAAAAATCCGGCATGGACCGGCGCCGCGTCGAGGGCATTGCCGCCGATGCGCTGGCCAAGGCCGACGACGGCGAGCTCTATCTCGAATACGTCCAGCACGAAGCGCTGGTGTTCGACGACAACAAGCTCAAGAGCGCGTCGTTCAACACCGCGCAGGGCTTCGGCCTCCGCGCGGTCGCCGGCGAAACCACCGGCTACGCGCACGCGGCCGAGCTCTCGGAGCCGGCGATCAAGCGCGCCGCCGCCACGGTCAAGGCCGTCACGGCCGGTCACGGCGGCGTCGTGGCGCTGGCGCCCACGGGCACGAACCGCAGCCTCTACGGCGACGTCAACCCGCTCGAGACGCTGCCGTTCGAGACGAAGCTCAAGCTCTTGGCCGACATCGACGCCTACGCGCGCGGCAAGGACAAGCGCGTGCGCCAGGTGAGCGCGTCGCTCAGCGCCGAATGGCAGGCTGTGGCGATCCTCCGCGCCGACGGTCGCATGGAAGGCGACATCCGTCCGCTCGTGCGCTTGAGCGTCTCGGTCGTCGTCGAAGAGAATGGCCGCATGGAGACGGGCGGCCACGGCACCGGCGGCCGCGCCGCCTACGACGCCTGGGTGCGGCCCGAAGCCTGGCGCGCCGAAGTCGACGAGGCGCTGCGCCAGGCGCTGGTGAACCTCGAATCGGTGCCGGCTCCGGCCGGCGAGATGGTCGTGGTGCTCGGACCGGGCTGGCCCGGAATTCTCCTCCACGAGGCGATCGGCCACGGCCTTGAAGGCGATTTCAACCGCAAGAAAACCTCGGCCTTCGCGGGCCTGATGGGCCAGCGCGTGGCGTCGAAGGGCGTCACGGTCGTCGACGACGGCACGATCCCCGACCGCCGCGGCTCGCTCACTATCGACGACGAAGGCACGCCGTCGTCGCGCACGGTGTTGATCGAAGACGGCATCCTCACCGGCTATCTCCAAGACCGCATGAATGCGCGGCTCATGAATATGAGGCCGACCGGCAACGGGCGCCGGCAAAGCTACGCGCACGCGCCGATGCCGCGCATGACCAACACTTACATGCTCGCCGGCGACAAGGACCCCGAGGAAATCCTGCGCTCGGTCGACCGCGGCCTCTACGCCGTGAGCTTCGGCGGCGGCCAGGTCGACATCACCAGCGGCAAGTTCACGTTCTCCTGCACCGAGGCCTACAAGATCGAAGGCGGCAAGAAGGGCGCGCCGGTCAAGGGCGCCACGCTCATCGGCAGCGGCCCCGACGTGCTCACGAAAGTGAGCATGGTCGGCAGCGACATGAAGCTCGACCCCGGCATCGGCACCTGCGGCAAGGACGGGCAGAGCGTGCCCGTCGGCGTCGGCCAGCCGACTCTGCGCATCGATGGCATCACGGTCGGCGGGACGGAGGCGCGGGCGTAGCGCCCTCGCGTCGTGTGCGGCACGCGGCCTGCTGCTGGCCGGCCGCCACCTTGGCGACCTCGTCGCGGAACTCGGCGATCACCCGCTTGCCGGGCTGGCCGAGCTTGTCGAGTTTTGGCGGGCTTGCTTCGCTTCAGGTGCGGCGCCCGCTCCGCTGCAAAGGTGTGTGCGCACCTCGGCGATGAGCGTCGGCAGTGCTGAGACCAAGCGGCAGGCGGCGAAGAGGTAGTTGTCCGGCCGTTTCACAAGCGCGTCGCAACCGATCTCGTCAATCCACTTCATGTAGCGCCCTTCGATATCGACGATGTCCCGGCCGATGCGCACGATCCTGCCGCCCAGCGAGCGCCAGAACGCGCGGTCAGCCTCGGACAATGCCGGCTCGCCGTTGCGGACCAGGATCAGAAAGCCGCAGCCGACCACGTCATCGAACCAGCCCTCGCGCCCGTTGCCGCGCACCTTGGCCTGGATGAAAGGCTCGCCGGCAGCCTTCGCGTCCGGGCCGCGGCCGATTACGCCGCGCTTCGGTCCCGGCACCCGAAATGCGACCAACGGCGTCTCCCCGGCGTCGATCCGCTTCTGCATCGCTCGGAGCTGGGCATCGCGTGCGTCGGCCTTTTGCGGATCGCGCTCGATGATGTTCTGGCCAACGCGCATGCTTTCGATCACGGTGTCGCGCGCGCTCGGCGCCCGCTCGGCCTCGTAGGTATCGAGCAGCCCATCCGGAGATACACCCTTCAGTACCAGGTCGAGCTTCCAGGCCAACGTGTGCGCATCGCGGAAGCCCGTACACAGGCCCTGCGCCAAATAGGGTGGCATCCGATGCGCGGCATCGCCCGCCAGAAGGACCCGCCCCACCCGCCAGCGCTCGGCGATCAGCGATCGGAGCCGGTAGACAACGGTGCGGATCAGCTCAAACTCGTTGGGCGAGCCGCCGGTCGACCGGTCGAGACGTTTCCAGACGTTCTCGTGCTTGACCGCTTCCTCCGCGTTTTCGCCGTCGAAGACATAGAACGACCAGCGGCGGTGCTGCGGGCCCATCTGCAGGGTTATCCATGGATGCCCCGGATCGCAGAATTGGCGTAGCGCCGGAAACTTTGGCACGCCGTCGTTTTTCAGGCGCGCGTCTACCACCAGCCAGTCCTGGTCGAAGCCCAAATCCTCCTCGTGAACGCCCAGCGTCTGGCGCACTAAGGAATTGCCGCCATCCGAGCCGATCAGATAGCGCCCCTGGAAAATCCGGCCGTCCGCGGTCTCCACCTCGACCTTCCCGGCATCCTGGCGGAGCGCAGTCACATTCGCGCCCTGGAGCACATCGACCGTGGGCAGCGACTTGCACAGGCGATCAAGTTCCTCCTCGAATATCGGCTGGTACAGCGATGTGGACTCCGGCCAGCCATGAGTGGCAAACGTCGAGATCTGGTTCCGGAGCAGAATCTCCTCGCCCCGCGCGAGCTCGCTTGCCGGGAGAAAATAAGTGTGCGGATAGAGCCGCTCCATCAGCCCGAGCTGCTGGAACATCCGCATGACGTCGTCGTGCACGATGCCCACGCGCGGAAGGTTGTAGAGCGTAGTGTAGCGCTCGAGCACGGCAACTCGATGGCCAGCCCGGCCCAGCAGCGCCGCGGCCATCATGCCGGTGGGTCCGTAGCCCACAATCAGAACGTCGTACATCGCGATTGACCTCCCCAAATAGTGTCCTGGCCCTCGATCGCTAGGCGATTGCTAGCCCCAGCCTCGTAGCTGGTCTCGCCGAGGTTTTCATAATTCAGAATTCATTTCATATTACACAAATATTTTCCGATATTGACAATTAATGTCAATAGTGTCTGCATAGGCTCGGAGGCCCGAAAATATCGCGCCTTGCGAGGGAGGAAACATGATCGGGAAAGCTGTGGGCGCCGCCCTGGCGCTCGTGGCCGCCACGGCGGCGGCCGGCGCACAGGAGCTGCGCATCGGCTATATGGTGACGCTCTCGGGCGGGGCTGCCATCATCGGACAGCATTCAGCCAACGGATTCCGGCTCGGCCTCGAGCACGAGGGCTGGAAGCAGGACGGCGACAAGCTGGCGGGCCTCATCCGGACCCGCGTCTTCTTCGCCGACGACCAGCTCAAGGTCGAGACCGCGCTGCGCGAAGTCGACCGCTTCATCAAGCAGCATAAAGTGCACGTCGTCGCCGGCCTGCAATGGTCGAATATCCTGATGGCGACGGTTCCCGTCATCACCGAAGCCAAGATCCCCGCGCTCGGAACCGTGGCCGGCGCTTCCCCACTCTCCGGCGCGCAATGCAACCCTTACCTCGCCGTCTCCTCCTGGAACAACGACCAATTGCCCGAAGCGATGGGCATTCTCCTCAATAACGACGGCGTCAAAACCGTCTACGCCCTCGTGCCGAACTACCAAGCTGGCAAGGACGCGATCATCGGCCTCGAGCGCACCTATAAGGGCCGCGTGATCGATCGTTCGCTCTTCAAGCTCGGCGAAACCGACTTCCAGGTGGAGATCTCGAAACTGCGCGCCCGAAAACCCGAAGCTGTCTTCTTCTTCGGCCCAGGCGCGATGGGGATCTCGTTCTTCAAGCAGTGGGCGGCGTCGGGGGCCGGACAGGAAACGCGTGTGTACTCGGTCTTCACCGTGGACGAGATCACGCTTCCCGCGATCGGCGACGCGGCGCTGGGCTCATTCGTCACGAGCTTCTGGGATGCCGGCTCCGCCACTCCGGCCAATCTGCGGTTCGTCAAGGAATATACCGCCCGCTTCGGCCAC
>JBKOUH010000161.1:0-4102 GCA_046723285.1 Pseudomonadota bacterium | reverse complement strand
CGACCGCGGCGCCGATGACCGGCGCCTCGTCGCGCGCGGGAATGACGGCGATGACATCGGGCCAGGGATCCGGCTCGACCGTTACGGTTGCGGGCAGACGCTGATCGGCGCGCCAGAAAAAACCATGAAAGACGACGAGGTAGATCCAGGCAGCGAGCGACGCGGCGGCGACGAGCGTCAGCACGCGTCAGCGTCCGAGCCAGTAGCGCCCGACGCCCAAGAGCGCATAGAGGAGGAAGCCCGGCTTGCCGAGCACCACCCGCTCGGCCAAGGGATCGCGCCGGCGCAGCATCGCCGAAAGCTTCTCGGCGAGGCGCACAATGGCAGCAGACTCCATCGCCAGGCGCCGGCTCGTGAGCTGGCGCGGCAGGCGGCGCGCCTCGCGCAGCAGCAGGTTCGTGGCATCGAGGCAGCGGTCGAGCGTGCGGCGCATGCCCAGCGTGGCGGCCGGCCGGTCGAGGTCTTCGACCGCGCTGCCCTCGGCCTCGAGCCAATCCGTCGGCAGATAGACGCGGTTCAAGCGCCGGAAATCCTCCTTGCAGTCCTGGAGGTGGTTGATGACCTGGAGCGCGTTGCAGAGCGCGTCCGAGGCAGGGTAGCCGCTGTTGGGGCAATCGTGGAGATCGAGCAGGAAGCGGCCGACGGGCGAGGCCGATTTGATGCAATAGCCCATCAGATCGTCCCAGTCCTTGTAGCGGAGCTTCACCGCGTCCTGCTTGAACGCGAGGATGAGGTCGCGGCAGTGGCGGATGATGTCGCCGGTGCCGGCCATGGTCTCGCGGATGCGGATTGCCTTGGCATAGGCGGGATCGTCGCTCGCCCCGGTCAGCGCGCGGTCGAAGCCGTCGAGGCGCGCGATCTTCTCTTGCGCGGGCAAATCGGGATTGTCGGCGATGTCGTCGATCGCGCGCGCATAGGCGTAGAAGATCGCGACCTTGGGGCGCAGCGCCTTCGGCAGCAGGAACGAGCCGACCGGGAAATTCTCGTCCCCCGAGCCCTTTCCCGACGGCGTTTCGGCGATGGATGCGGCGGTGGCCACGATCAATTCCGGGATGTGCAATTATGCACGATGGACAATAGTGGCCGGAGCAAGTCAAGGACCGCTCTACGGCCGGTGACGCTCCAACCCGCAAGAAAATGCGCCTCTCCGATTTCGATTTCGATCTTCCGCGCGACCTGATCGCCGAGCATCCCGCGCGGCCGCGCGATGCCGCGCGGCTGCTCGTCGTGCCCGGCGCAGGATCATTCGAGGATCGCGGCGTCCGCGACCTGCCGGCGTTGTTGAGCGCGGGCGATCTGCTGGTGCTCAACGATACGCGCGTGATCCCGGCGCGGCTGCGCGGCAAGCGCGGCGACGCGGCAATCGAGGTTACACTGCACAAGGCCGAGGGCGCCGGACGCTGGCGCGCTTTCGCGCGGCCAGCCAAGCGCCTCAAAGCCGGCCAGCGCATCGCGTTCGCGCCGGAATTTTCCGCCATCGTCGCCGAGAAAAACGAGGCCGGCGAAGTCCTGCTCGACTTCGGCGTTGGCGACGCGGCGCTTCTGGCGCTGCTCGAGCGCCACGGTGAAATGCCGCTGCCGCCCTACATCAAGCGCCCGAAACACGGAAACGCCGATGACCGCGCGGATTATCAAACCGTCTATGCCGCGCGCGAGGGTGCCGTCGCGGCGCCCACCGCCGGCCTGCATTTCACGCCCGGGCTCTTCGCGCAGCTCGAAGCGCGCGGCGTGAAGCGCACCTTCGTCACTCTGCATGTCGGCGCCGGGACGTTTCTTCCGGTGAAGACCGAAGATGTCGCGAAGCACGTGATGCACGCGGAGTGGGGCGAGGTCTCGGCCGCCAGCGCGGCGGCGATCGCCGAAACGCGTGCCCGGGGCGGCCGCATCGTCGCCGTTGGCACGACGAGCTTGCGCCTGCTCGAAAGCGCCGCCGGCGACGACGGTGCCGTCGGCGCCTGGTCGGGCGAAACGCGGCTCTTCATCACGCCGGGCTACCGCTTTAGAACCGCCGACATGCTGCTGACCAATTTCCATTTGCCGCGCTCGACCTTGTTCATGCTCGTGGCCGCGTTCGCCGGCCTCGGACGCATGAAGGCCGCCTACGCGCACGCGATCGCGCGGCGCTATCGCTTCTTCTCCTACGGCGACGCCTGCCTGCTCGAGCGCGCCCCCCTCGCGGCAATCGGTGCATGAGCATGGAATTCCAGCTTCTGGCCCGCGACGGGGCGGCACGGCGCGGGCAAATCAAGACCGCGCATGGCACCGCCGAAACGCCGGCTTTCATGCCGGTCGGCACCGCCGGCACGGTCAAGGCGATGCTGCCCGATCAGGTGCGCCAGACCGGCGCCGAAATCGTGCTCGGAAACACCTATCACCTGATGCTGCGTCCGGGCGCCGAGCGTGTCGCCAAGCTCGGCGGACTGCACAAATTCATGGACTGGCCGGGGCCGATCCTCACCGATTCGGGCGGCTTTCAGGTGATGTCGCTGGGCCAGCTGCGCCGGTTCGACCAGCGCGGCGTCGTCTTCCGCTCGCACATCGACGGTGCCGAAATCGCGTTGACACCTGAGCGCTCGATCGAAATCCAGTTCCTGCTCGATGCCGACATCTCGATGGTCTTGGACGAGTGCACGACGTGGCCGGTCGAGCACCGCGAGGCCGAGAAATCGATGCGGCTCTCGCTCGGCTGGGCCGAACGCTCGAAGAAAGCGTTCCGCGCGCGGCGGGGCTATGCGCTGTTCGGCATCGTGCAGGGCAGCGTGTTCGACGAGCTGCGCGCGGAGTCCGCCAAGGCGCTCGTCGGC
This sequence comes from Pseudomonadota bacterium, assembly GCA_046723285.1. Taxonomy (GTDB): domain Bacteria; phylum Pseudomonadota; class Alphaproteobacteria; order Bin65; family Bin65; genus SBBV01. The sequence goes on along the minus strand of JBKOUH010000161.1, from coordinate 1,298 downwards.
ATGGCCTTCGACGGCTATGCGGTCGGCGGCTTGGCGGTCGGCGAGGGGCAGGCGGAAATGTTCCGCACGCTCGACGTGACGGTGCCGCTGCTGCCCGAGGCGCGGCCGCGCTATCTGATGGGCGTGGGCCGGCCCGACGACATTTTGGGCGCGGTCGCGCGCGGCATCGACATGTTCGATTGCGTGCTGCCGACGCGCATGGGCCGCACCGGCAAAGCTTTCACGCGCCGCGGCGAGATCAACATGCGCAACGCGCGCCACGCCGAAGACCCGCGCCCGATCGACGAGAGCTGCGCTTGCCCCGCTTGCACGCGCTTCTCGCGCGCCTACGTCCATCACCTGTTCAAAGCGGCGGAGATGCTGGGACCGATGCTGCTGACCCGGCACAATCTCCAGCACTATCAGACGCTGATGCGTGGCATCCGCGAGGCTATTGCCGCCGGCACATACGCCGACTTCAGCGCGAAGACGTGCGCCGAGATCGATTTGGGAGATGTTCCGGCGCTATGAGCCGCTCACTCGAAGCGGAAGCTGGCGATCACATAGGTGGCGATCTCGACCACACGCAAGGGACTCTCCGTTGAGGGTTACTCGAACACGAAACTGTTGCGCACCGTGGCAAACGCCGCCCGCACGTCGGCGTCGCCGTGGCGATGCTCCGGGGCCACGCAGATCAGCGCGACGGCGCCGTTGCGCCGCAGCGTCGCTTGCCCTTCGAGCTTGAGGGTGCCGGCAATGGGTACCGACGCGAGAATGATGAAGTTGCGCGCTTCCTGGCCGCCCCAATTCGACTTGACGAAGGTTTCGACCTTCAAAGGAAAGCTGGCGAAGGCACCGGCGATTTGCGCGGGGGTGAGTGCGGCAAGCAGCGCTTCGAGATTGTGCGGCCGTCCGTTGGGGTCGCTCGAAAGCGAGTGCGCGTGGACGCTCACATAGCAATAAACGCCGTCCGGCCGGCCGACGCTGGCAACGACGCTGGTATCGATGCGGGGCCCGGCCGTCCAGCCGGGCGGTGTCCGGAATCGGAACCCGAGACGTTCGTTGCGCAACGTGCCATCGTCGGCGGGCGGAAGCGGCACGGTGATGGCGTGCGTGGACGAGCCGACAAGGCCCGCCGCCCTGACGCCGTCGCCGAACAGCGCATCCGCGCCGAGGAAGCCCCCGGCCGTCGAAACCGCCGCGAGAACGACAAAGCTAATGATGGTGGAACGCCGGGCCATCGCGTACTCCGCGCCGCCGCGAATACGACACCGAATTGGCCAAGAATTTGTAAATCGGGGGTTGTGGAGGGGCGGCAA
>JBKOUH010000023.1:0-4948 GCA_046723285.1 Pseudomonadota bacterium | reverse complement strand
GCCCCGAGCCGCCGAAGAGCGCGCCGATCCCGATCTTCGACTTGCTCGCCGCCAGCAAGACGCCGCCCAAGACGATCGCGATCGTGGCCAGCAAGTTCCCATCGACGCATTTCATCGGCCAGGGCGCTCGCGCCGAGGCCGAGAAGCGCAAGATCAAGGAAGTGCTCTATCTCGACTACGAGTTCGGCACGCGCGACTTCGGCGCGATCGCCGCGCGTGTCAAGGACGCCAACGCCGACTTCCTTTATTGCGCCGACATCGGCGTGGAACCGGTGCAGCTGCTCGATGCGCTGAAGAAGATCGGCTATACGCCGCCGCGGCACTATCACCTCTTCTCCGCGCCCGGTCCGCTGATGAATTCGGCGGAAGGCAATCTCGCGCTCGCCTACACCTATTTCGAGGAGCACCCGCCCTTCACGACCCGGCCCGGCGCCGCCGAACTCATTCCGCTCTATCACGACAAGGCGAAGGCGCTCGGCATCCCTTATCCGTTCTTCGATTTCCAGGCCGCGGCCTCGGCGACGGCCTGGCAAATGCTCGAGGCGGCGATCACCGGCACCAACAGCCTCGACGACAAGAAGATGGCGGCCTGGCTCAAGGCCAACGAGGTGAAGGCGATCATCGGCGACCTGCGCTTCGATGGCCCCAACAATCACGGTCCGGATCAGTCAAAGGTCAAGCAGGTCATCGACAAGAAATGGGTTGTCGTGTGGCCGACCGAGTATGCCCCGCCCGGCGTCAAGGCGATGCTGCCCTGAGGCCGAGCGCAAAACGGGGAGGCGGCCGCTCGATCGGGTGCAGCCTTGCCGAGCCTTAACCTGCTTGGGCAGGCGCTCGTCTCGGGCGTCCTGATCGGAGGCATTTACGGCCTGCTCGGGCTCGGGCTGACCCTGAGCTGGGGCCTGCTCCACCTCATCAACATCGCCTATTTCGGCCTCGCGTTCCTGAGCGCGTATCTCACCTACCACCTCGGCACGGTCTACCACGTCGCGCCGTGGTTCGCGGCGCTGCTGCTGCTGCCTGCGTTCTTCGTGCTCGGCGTCGGTCTGCATTGGAGCCTCGCGCGTTTTCGCGTCAGCGGCCTCGTATCGCTGCTCGTGACTTTCGGCTTCATCGTCGTGATCGAGGCGTTGATCCAGATCATCTGGACCGCGGACTTTCGCAAGCTCGAGCTTCCCTACGAGGTCCCGTCGCTGAGATTGGGACAGCTCTACATTCCCACGCTCGAGCTGATCGCGTGGGCGCTGGCCGTTCTCTTCGCGGTATTGGCTTGGGCCGTGCTGCGCTGGACCTATTTCGGCAAGGCGGTGCGCGCGGCCGCCGAAGATCCGGCGATCGCGGCCTCGTTCGGCATCAATCACCGCGTCAACGCGCTCTTGATCGCCGGCATCTGTGCCGCGTCGGCGGCCTTGGCCGGCGTGTTCATTGCGCTCACGACGACCTTGGCGCCCTCGCAGATCTTCTCGTGGTTTGGCGTGGTGTTCGCGGTCGTCATCATCGGCGGCCTGGGCAATCCGCTCGGCGCGCTCATTGCCGGCGTGCTGATCGGCGTCGCCGAATCGATGACCATGGCGGTCACGGCGCCGGCCTGGGCGCCCCTCGTGGCATTCTCGCTGCTCATTGCGCTGATGATCTGGCAGCCGCGATGGCTCTGATCGGGAATCGCAAAGCCGCGCCGGCGGCCGTGGCGCTCGTCGGCGCGGTCCTGCTCCTCGTGCCGTTCGCGAAGCCGGGCGCGTATTTCAACACGTTCTTCCTCTCGGAAAACTTCCTCTACCTGCTGTTCTACTGGATCGCGCTGGCGACGAGCTGGAACATTCTCTCGGGCTACGCCCACTATCTCAGCTTCGGGCACGGCGCATTCTTCGGCGCCGGCGTCTACACGACCGCGACGCTCGCCGGAAAGCTCTCGCTACCGTTCTTCTGGAGCATACCGGCCGCCGCCGCCATCGCCGCGCTGCTGGCGCTCGGCATCGGCGCGGTGGTGTTCCGGTTGAACCGACTGCGCGGCGATCTCTTCGCGCTGCTGACGCTGGCGGTCGCGTTCGTGCTCGCGACGGTCGTGCTCAACACCGCGCTCGACGGCGGGCAGGGCGTATTCTTGAGCTCGGTCCCCATACCGAGCATCGCCGGGAGCCCGACCACGACGATCTACCTGCTCGGCCTTGCGCTCGCGGCCATCGCGGTCGCGGCGGCCTACGTGATCGCGCATTCGCAGTTCGGCCTCGGCCTATTCGCGATCCACGACGACGAAGATGTCGCCGAGGCCAAGGGAGTGCCGACCTTCCGTTACAAGATGATCGCGTTCGCGATTTCTGCCGGGATCGCCGGCGCGGTCGGCGCCGTGCACGCGATGTATGTCGGCTATGTCACGGTCGGCGAAACCTTCGGCATCAGCGTGCCGCTTTACGTCGTGCTGATGAGCGTGCTCGGGGGCATGCGCCACTGGCTGGGGCCGGCTGTTGGGGCCGCGCTGATCGGCGGGTCGCTGTTCGCGTTCACCGGCGGGTCGTCGGCCACGATCGGCCGCGCCGTCGTCGCGTTCGGCCTCATCATCGTCATCCTGATGCTGCCGGAGGGCGTGGTGCCGACGCTGCTGGGCGGCGCGAAACGCTGGCTCGGGAAGCGGAAGAAATCGCAGGTCAAGGCGGAAATTCCGCCCGCGCCGGCCACGCTCCGGAGCCGCGCCAGCGGATCCAACGCCGGCGCGCCGCTCTTGGCGTGCTTGAAAGTCGAAAAGTCCTTCGGCGGCATCCACGCGCTGCGCGGCGTCTCGCTCGAATTGAAACGCGGCGAGATCCTCGGTCTCGTCGGCCCCAACGGGTCGGGCAAGACGACGCTCATCAACGTGATCAGCGGCCAATATCGGCTCGACGGCGGCACCATCGCGCTCGACGGCCGCGCGATCGGCCGCATGAGGGCGCACCGCATCGCCGCGCTCGGCGTCGCGCGCACCTACCAGATTCCGCGGCCATTCGCGCACCTCACCGCGCTCGAGAACGTCGTGCTCTCCGGCACGTTCGGCGGCGTCCGCCTTGGCGGCGCCGACCACGCGGCCATCCGCGCCGAGGCCGAGCATTGGCTGGCGTTCGCCGGTCTCGGCGCGCGGGCCGGGAACTTGCCCGGCGAGCTCAATTTGCACGAACGGAAATTCCTCGAGCTTGCGCGCGCCCTCGCGGCGCATCCCTGCGTCCTGATGCTCGACGAGGTTCTGGCCGGCCTCACGCCGACCGAGATCGCCAACGCGGTGGCGCTCATCCGCCGCATCCGCGACGCCGGCGCGAGCATCCTCTTCGTCGAGCACAATATGCGCGCGGTGCTGGAGCTTTCGGACCGGCTGGTCGTGCTCAATTACGGCGAGGTGATCGCCGCCGGCGCGCCGCGCGACGTCTTGCGCAATCCCGACGTCGTCACCGCCTATCTCGGCTCGGCCCATGCTTGAGGCAGCGAACCTCAACGTCGGCTACGGCGACGCGCCCGCGCTCTGGGATGTCTCGCTCGCCGTCGGCAAGGGCGAGATCGTCTCGGTGCTCGGCCCCAACGGCGCCGGCAAGACGACGCTGGTCAACGCGATCGCGCGGCTCCTGCCGATCCGGCGCGGCGCGCTCCGCTTCGAGGGCGCCGACGTCACCGCGGCCTCGGCGCAGGGCATGTGCAACCGCGGCGTGGCGCTGATCCCCGAGGGGCGGCGCCTTTTCACCAAGATGAGCGTCGAGGAGAATCTCGAGCTCGGCTCCTATCGCCGGGCCGCGCGCGGCCAGAAGGCGTCGGCGCGCGAGCGCGTCTACGCGATGTTCCCGATACTGGCCGAACGGCGGCAGCAGCTCGCCGGCACGCTTTCGGGCGGCCAGCAGCAGATGCTCGCGATCGGCCGCGCGCTGATGGCGCAGCCCAAGCTCCTGCTCATCGACGAGCCGTCGCTCGGCCTGGCGCCGCTCATCGTCGAGCAGGTGTTCGCGACGATCCGCCAGATTCACGCGAGCGGGGTCTCGATTCTGCTGATCGAGCAGAACGTGGCCAAGGCGCTCGAGCTCGCCGAGCGCGCCTATGTGCTCGAAGGCGGGCGCATCGTGGCCTCGGGGTCGCCCGCCGAATTGCGCGCGCAAACCCACATTCGCGCCGCCTATCTCGGTGCCGATGTGTGACAGCTATCACAGCGCGCCATTAGCCCGTCTCCCGTTAACGTCAAGCGGGGCAGTCGATGGGTGAGGCCATGCACCGTCGGCATGGAATAACGCGACAGCACTCTTAGCTGAGTGTCGAGCCCGCCGCGATGCGCTCCTGGCATCGCCCGCGGCCTGCAGCTCAAGCGATGGAGGATTCCATGCCTCGCAAATTCGTCATGTCTTTGCTCTTGGCGACCGGCACAGCGCTGACCGTTCCTCTCGCCGCCGGCGCCTACGCCCAGGGCACCGATCTCGCCAGCATCGCCGGCAGCGGCGCGTTCGAATTCCGCGGCCGTTACCAGATGTGGAAGTTCGGCGCCGATGGCCGCGTTTCCGCCGACGACAGCCGCATTCCCGCGCTGGTCCAGGGCGGCTCGAGCGAGCAGTTCGGGATGAAAAGCAGCGGCACGTGGCGCCGCGCCGGCGATCAGATCTGCATCACGTGGCAGGAGCCGGAAGTCAAATCCGAGCAATGCTACACCGTGACGCCGGGCCAAGGCCGCATGGTGCGGCTCGTGGGGCCCAAGACCATCGAGGGCACGCTCGAATCGAGCGGCCCGGGATCGGGCCTCGCCGAGTCGCCGTCGCGGGTCTCACCGGGTGTCACGTATCCGCCGAGCTATCGCTACCAGCGCATTCCCGGCGCGCGCTGAACGCATTCGATGCGTAGGGGCGGGCTTCAAACCCGCTCCGACGCACCGCTATCTCTGTCTCTTATACACATCTGACGCTGCCGACGAGTTGCGTTGAGTGTAGTTCTGGGTGGGGGGCGGGTCGGTGTG
>JBKOUH010000458.1:0-6374 GCA_046723285.1 Pseudomonadota bacterium | reverse complement strand
AGTGGCAACGATCTCGATCGCGCTGCTCGCGTCCTGCGTGTCGGGGCCGCGCGAGCCCATTCCCGGCGCGCCCGCGCATCACGTCGCGGGCGGCTTCCGCAACGTGCCGGTGCGGCCTGACCCGGACGCGGTGGCCTTTGCCTTCGACCGCTTTCGCCTCGCGGTGCTGCCCGACTCCGACGCCGCCGCGCGCCCGGCGCGGCAAAGCTCGGCGGCGGCGCACGCCGCCTGGGATGCGCTCGGCGGCGCCGATGCCGTGCTCTGGATCGGCCACGCGACGGTGCTGATCCGCCTCGGCGGCAAGAATATCCTGACCGACCCGGTCTTCGCCGACTACCTGACGCCGGTGCCGCCGATCGGCCCGCGCCGCATCGTGCCGCTCGGCCTCACGCTCGCCGATCTGCCGCGCATCGATGCGATCCTGGTCTCGCACAATCACTACGATCACTTCGAACCGGACGCGATCCGCCGCATCGCGGCGCGCGACCGCCCGCTCTGCCTGCTGCCGCTGAGGGTCGGCGACGACGAGGGGGATCTCGGCTGCGCGCGCACCGAACGGCTCGATTGGGGCGGCGTCGCGCGGCTCGACGGTCTCGTCTTGCGCCTGCTGCCGGCGCAGCACGATTCCGGGCGCGGTCTCTTCGACCGCAATCGCACCCTATGGGGCTCGTGGCTGCTGGAAGCAGGCCGCGGCCGGGCGCTGCGGCGCGTTTATTTCGCCGGTGACAGCGGCTACGGCCCGCACTTCGCACGCATCGGCGCCGCGTACGGACCCATCGATCTTGCGCTGCTGCCCGTGGCCGCATTCGGGCCGCGCCTCGTCAACCGCTACGTCCACGTCGATCCGCCGGAAGCGATGCGCGCGTTCATCGATTTGAAGGCGCGGCGCATGCTCGCGATCCACTGGGGCACCTTCGCGCTCGGCACCGACGACACCTTCGCGGCCCGCTCCGACGTCCCGCGCGCCGCGGCGGAAGCGGGCATCGCGGGCGAGCGCGTCTGGGTGCTCGAGATCGGCCAGTCGCGACGATTCTGATGCGTTGGCGACGGCCGCCGGAATTGGCTTAGACTGAAGACTTCAATCAGAAACGTTCGGGGGAACGATGCCCTACGCACCATCCGCGGGCGCGAAGCTCTATTACGAGGAGGCGGGCGCCGGCTATCCGCTGCTGTTCGTCCACGAATTCGCCGGCGATCACCGGAGCTGGGAGGCGCAGCTCCGCTTCTTCGCGCGGCGTTATCGCTGCATCGCCTACAACGCGCGCGGCTATCCGCCCTCGGACGTGCCCGAGGACGTGAATTCGTATCGCCAGGAGCAGCAGGCGGACGATGCCGCCGCCGTGCTCGATCACTTGAAGATCGAGCGCGCGCATGTGGTGGGCCTGAGCATGGGCGCCTTCGCCACGCTGCATTTCGGCCTCCGCCACGCGAAGCGCGCGAGCGCGCTCGTCACCGCCGGCATCGGCTCGGGCGCGCCCAAGGAACAGCGGCCGCGCTTCCAGGCGGATTCGCTGGCGGGCGCCGACCGTTTCGAGCGTGACGGATCGAACGTCGTCGCCGAGCAAATGGCGCTCGGCCCCGCGCGCGTGCAGCTCTTGAACAAGGATCCGCGCGGCTGGGAGGAGGAAAAGCGCTATCTCGCCGAGCACTCGGCCAAGGGTGCCGCGCTCACCTTGCGCGGGTATCAGGCGACGCGGCCCTCGCTCTACGATCTCGCCGATCCGATCGCGCGCATGACGATCCCGACGCTCATCATCGCCGGCGACGAAGACGAGCCCTGCCTCGACGCGAGCCTGTGGCTGAAGCGCACCATGCCGTTTTCGGGCCTCGCGATGCTGCCGAAGACCGGCCACTGCGTGAACCTCGAGGAGCCCGACGCTTTCAACCGCCTCGTGCTCGATTTCCTGACGCTGGTCGAGCAGGGCAAGTGGGGCAAGCGCGATCCGCGCACGCTGGTGACGGCGCCGTTCGGGCAGAGCAAGAGCTGACGCGTGGCCGGTGAAGTCCCGCTCACCGTCGGGCTTCTCCTCGCCGGCGGGCTCTCGCGGCGGATGGGCGGCGGCGACAAGTGCCTACGCCCGCTCGGCGGCAGGCCGGTGCTGGCGCACATCATCGAACGCGCGCGGCCGCAAGTCTCGGCGCTGGTGCTGAACGCGAACGGCGATCCCGCGCGTTTCGCGGCGTTCGGCCTACCGGTTGCGCCCGACGTGATCGAGGGCTTCGCGGGGCCGCTGGCGGGCGTGCTCACCGGCATGGGATGGGCCGCCGCGCACCGCCCCGATGCGGCATGGCTCGCGACGTTCGCCACCGACGCGCCGTTTTTCCCGCGCGACCTCGTCGCGCGCCTCCACGCCGCGATCGAACGCGGCAAGGCCGACATGGCATGCGCGCGTTCGGACGGACAGGACCATCCGGTCTTCGGCCTCTGGCCGGTGCGTCTGCGTGGCGATCTGCGCCGCGCAATGGAGGAGGGCGTGCGCAAGGTCGATCTCTGGACCGCGCGCTACAAACTGGCGGTGGCCGAATTCACCACGGCGCCGTTCGACCCGTTCTTCAATGCCAACCGGCCCGAGGACTTGGCCGAAGCCGAGCGGCTGTTGAAGGCGAACGGCTAAGACGCCCTGGCGCCCGGGGTCCGAGACCTGCTCGCCGGCCGCGGCGTTGCGTCCTTCGATGCGCCGATCCGGGGCGTCGACAGTACGATGCGGGTCTACCGGGTCGCCGCGCGGGCCTGACCCTAGTCACTTGGGCGGCGGCAGTTCTTCCTGGACGGCTTCCAGCGCCACCGCATCGCTGTTGATCAGCCGCTTCCCAGCATTCTCGAAGTTGACCGTGACGCGGTTGCCGACGGCGCTCTGGACTTGGCCCAAACCCCATTCGGGGCGCTCGGGATGGCGCACGAATGAGCCGGGCAGAAGGGGCGCTGACATGGTAAATTCCGGTGGATCGGAAGCCGTTAACGCATCGTTGAAAGAGTTTAACAGGCTGTTAACGAATCCGCCTGTAAGTGTTTTCCTAGACAAGGGCCGCGGAGATGGAGCCGACGATGAATCAGCCGATCCTCAATATGGGCGCCGGGCGCGCGCTGCCGATCGGATTCGACCTTCGGGTCGTCCATCTGCTGCATTCGCGCGTCCTGCACGATCTGGCGGGCCCCGTGGGGGCCATTTCGAACGGCCTGGAGCTCGCCAAGGAGAGCGGCGGCGCGCTCGACGCCGACGCCATGCAGCTCGTCGCCATGAGCGCGCGCGACCTCTCCGAGCGCGTGCGCTTCTACCGCGTCGCCTTCGGCCTGGCGCCGGGCGCCGTCAAGACGCTGCGCGAGGGCCGCGATCTGCTGACGCCGGCCGTCATCGGCCCGCGCAACAAGGTCGTCTGGCCCGAGGCCGACGGTCCGGCCGCGTGGCCGTTCGGGGACGAATCGCTGAAGCTCCTGCTCAACTTGATCGCGCTGGGCGGCGAGAGCCTGCCGCGCGGCGGCACGATCGAGGTGTTCGTCGAACCGACCCCGCAGCAGCTGAAATTCACGATCGTCGCGGCGGGGCAGGGCGTGCGCGTCGAGGAAGGCACGCTCGCCGCGATGATGGGCACGGCGTCGCTCGACCAGCTGACGCCGCGGAGCGTGCACGGCTTCTTCACCGCCCGCATCGCCGAGGCGATGGGCGGCCGCCTCACGCTCGACTATCCGCAGCCCGGCATGCTCGCCCACCGCGTGTCGCTGCCGATCTGATGTTGGAACTGCGCGGTTCCGCGCGCGCTTATCGTGCCGCCAGAGTGAAAGCGAAGTTCACTTTCGCTTACGGCAGATCGAACACGAGCACTTCGGCGTCTTGGCCGCGTTCGAGCTTCACCGCGTCGACATCCGAGAGCTTGAGCGCGTCGCCGGCTGAAAGCGCGGTGCCGTTGGCGGTGATGCCGCCGCGCGCCACGTGCACATAGGCTTTGCGGCCGGGCGCCAGTTCGAGTGTGGCGCCTTCGTTGCCATCGAAAAGGCCGGCATAGACCGCGGCGTCCTGGTGGATCGTCACCGCGCCGTCGCGGCCGTCGCGGGCGGCGACCAAGCGCAGGCGGCCGCGTTTCTCGGCGGCGGCGAAATGCTTCTGCTCGTAGCCGGGCGCGATGCCGATCGCCTCGGGCATGATCCAGATCTGGAGGAAGTGGACCGGCTCGGTCTTCGAGGCGTTGAATTCGCTGTGCATCACGCCTTTTCCCGCGCTCATGCGCTGCACGTCGCCGGGCTTGATGATCGAGCCGGTGCCCATGCTGTCCTTGTGTTGGAGCGCGCCGGCGAGCACGTAGCTCACGATTTCCATGTCGCGGTGGCCGTGCGTGTCGAAGCCGCCGCCGGGCGCCACGCGGTCTTCGTTGATCACGCGCAAGGGCCCGAACTGCACATGCGCGGGATCGAAATATTCGGCGAAGGCGAAGCTGTGGCGCGACTTCAGCCAACCGTGGTCGGCGAAGCCGCGCTCGTCGCTGCGGCGGATTTCCTGCATGGGGCGCTCCCTTGTGGAGGAGGGCCTTTGATGTAGCGCGCGCCGGCCCGGCGGCAATACGCGCGCCGCGCTCACAGGCTTACGCCACGGCGCGCGGGTTACGCAAAAGAAACGCGCCGGCCGAATGTCTCCGGCCGGCGCAAGGTCGCTTCAAAATTCCCCCGAATCGCGAAGCGTTTGGCTGCGGTAGATGCCTTGTCGTTATTGGAAGTCCGTCGTGTCGTCCCCAGGAATCCCTCTTCTCAGGCGGCCTTTTCCTGCGCGGCCTGGCGCGCGTCCTCTTCCGTCGGTTCGCGCAGCACATAGCCGCGGCCCCACACGGTGTGGATATAGTTCTCGCCGCCGCAGGAGGCGGCGAGCTTCTTGCGGAGCTTACAGATGAACACGTCGATGATCTTCAACTCGGGCTCGTCCATCCCGCCGTAAAGATGATTGAGAAACATCTCCTTGGTGAGCGTCGTGCCCTTGCGGAGCGAGAGCAGCTCCAGAATGCCGTATTCCTTCCCGGTCAGGTGCAGGGGCTGGCTGTCGACCTCGGCGGTACGCGTGTCGAGATTGACAGTGAGCTTGCCCGTTCGGATGACCGAGTCCGAATGGCCCTTCGAGCGGCGCACGATCGCCTGAATGCGGGCGATCAGCTCGCGCTTGTCGAACGGCTTGGTCAGGTAGTCATCGGCGCCGAAGCCGAGGCCCTTGATCTTGGCATCGAGCTCGGCGAGCCCCGACAAGATCAGAATCGGCGTGCGCACTTGAGAGGCACGCAGGCGGCGCAGGACCTCATAGCCGTCGATGTCCGGCAGCATGAGATCGAGCAGAATGATATCGTAGTCGTAGAGCTTGCCGATCTCGAGGCCATCTTCCCCGAGATCCGTCGTGTCGCACACGTAACCCTCGGAGCGAAGCATCATCTCGATGGACTTCGCCGTAGCAGTGTCGTCCTCGACCAATAGAATACGCATGTCCCCGTCTCCTCCTCATCCCGGCCGACAAGTTGTCGGCAAGACGAAACTTTCACCTGTTTCAATTATAGCGACCGTAAAACGAAATGGTTAACGAAAACTTTAACGAAACCATTTGGCCACATATTTTTTTACTCGAACTTAAGCTCGAAATGCGTATGGCATCAGGCACAAGGAGTGCTACGGAGGCCGCCTGGACACGGGGGCAGGCGGCCCCGAGAGGCGCCAAAGACCCAGAAATAAGGGCATATACTGCCAATTATGAATGAGGAGTTTTCCGCCGTGGAACAGTCTCTCCCCCGCCGCATCGCCGCGCAGCGCTGGTCGCTCAATGAGCGGCGGCAGGAGCTGACGTCGCTGACGCGCTTGAGGGCCGATCTCGGGCGGCAATTGGCCACGCTCGACCGTGCCGCCGGCGAGGCCAGCGAATCGCGGCGGCAACATCTTCAGGAATCGATCCGCCTGGTGGAAGGCCAAATCGACGAATCGCGCGCGCAGGTCGAAAGCGCGCAGCGGGTGCTGCGCCGGCTCGAACAGAGCGTCGAACTCGATGGGCCGCGCCGCCGCCGGCGCCGCCGCACGCGCGCGCATTGAGGCGACGCGGCGCTTCGCTCCGTGGCCGCGCGGCCAAGGCGAAACCACACATATCTGCGCGGACGGGAAAGCCCACGCGCGTTGTTGTTCGTCTCGGCTTCAGTTCCTGGTCGCGGCGCGGCGGAAACGCCAGATGAGCGCGCTGTCCGCCGCGCGCGCGACAAGCGTGCCGTCGCTCTCGGGCGCGAGCCGCTGCGTGCGCTTGAGATTGGCGATCAGTCGCTCGTCGGTCTCGCCGCGCTCGCCGTAGCAGGCCATCTTGGTCGAGACTTGGTGCTCGAAGGCGACGAGGTCATCCCGGACCGTGTAGCGGCCCATATGCCGG
>JBKOUH010000266.1:0-4663 GCA_046723285.1 Pseudomonadota bacterium | reverse complement strand
GGTCCAGGGCTTCCGCCCGAGCGCCGCCAGCGCCGCATCGATCTTGGCCTTGTCGAACGTGACGGTGAGATCGTGCGGCCGGTCGCGCGTGCCTTGCTCGTCGCGGATCGGCCGGTGCGCAAGCCGGTCGCGATAGGTGATGGAGGAAACCAGTGTGCTTGCGCGCTTGGCCAGCGCGGCGACGCGTCGGTCGCCGAGGAGCCGCTGGTCGCCCGACACTTTCACCAGAACGTCGTCGAGGCAGAGCGCCAAGCCGAGGCGCCGATTCACCTCGCCGGTGCCGGTGACGATCGCGGTGGCGCGATAGAGCTCTTCGGGCTCGGCGCTGACGACCTCGGCCGGCGCCAGCAACGCACCGAAACAGGCGAACGCGGCCGCGAGCGTCGCGAGTCGTTTCATGCCGTGCAGCCTCAAAACAGCCTCTTGCCCTCGTAGAGTTTGCAGACCGCCGTAAGGCAATCATTGGCATGGCCGCGCGCCACCATCAGGCGCATGAGCTCGAAGCCGGTGGTCATCATCGGCAACGGCGCATCGACAGAACGCGCCACGTCGGCGACGGTATTCAGGTCCTTCACCATGATCGCGATGTCGCCGAGCTTGGGCTCGAGCTGGCCCTTGGCGAAGCGGGGCCCGAAGATCTGCATCGGCAGCGAATCGGCCCAGCCGCCTTTCAGCGCCTCGGGAATGCGCGAGGGGTCGACGCCGGCGCGCGCGGCGAATGCGAAGGCCTCGGCGAGGGTCATGATCGTGGCGCTGACGATGATCTGATTGACGAGCTTCGTCGTCTGCCCCGCCCCGCTCGGGCCCATCAGCGTGAAGCGCGAGGAGAGATGCGCCACGACATCCTTGACCGCGTCGAAATCCGCCTGGTCGCCGCCGGCCATAATCGCGAGCGTGCCCTTCTCGGCGCCCGGCACGCCGCCCGAGACCGGCGCGTCGATCCAGCCCATGCCGTTCTTCTGCCGCAGCTCGGCCGACCATTCGCGCGTCAGGTCCGGCCGCATCGAGGAGAAATCGACCAGGCGCTTTCCGGCGCCCTTCGCTTCGCAGACCGCCTCGGCGGCGCCGCCGTCGCCGAATACGACCTCGCGCACCGCCGGCGCCGCGGTCAGGCACATCATGACGATGTCTGCCTGCTCGGCCACGTCGCGCGGCGATTTGGCGGCGGCGGCGCCTTTCTCGACCAGCGGCTTCATCTTGTCGGCGTTGCGGTTCCACACCGCGACGCGATAGCCGGCATCGAGCAGCCGCCGCGTCATCGGCGCGCCCATGAGTCCCATGCCGATATAGCCGAGGCGCGGTTTCGTCGTGGTCATCACTGCTCCCCTCGTCAAAACGAAAAGAACAGGAGACGCAGAGGCGCGGAGAAGGAAAAACCGCGCTCCGAGAGCGCCGCCTAGATTTCTTCTCTGCGGCTTTGCGCCTTCTGTTCCGCTACTTCACTCCTCCACGTCCCACACCACACCGCCGCTGTGCGTGACGGCGCCGAGATTGGCGGGGCCGACGAGGGTTGCGTATTTCTCGAGCGTGCCGGCTATGCGCCGACGCGCGGGCGGCTTCCACGCGGCGCGGCGCCGCGCGAGCTCGTCGGCGGAGAGCTCGACCTCGATGCTGCGCTTCTTCGCATCGATGCGGATCACGTCGCCGTTCTTGACCAGCGCGAGCGGGCCGCCGCCGGCCGCTTCGGGGCTCGCGTAGCCGATGCACATGCCGCGCGTCGCGCCCGAGAAGCGGCCGTCGGTGATGAGCGCCACCTTCTCGCCCATGCCCTGGCCGTAGATGAGCGCCGTGGTGCCGAGCATCTCGCGCATGCCCGGCCCGCCTTTCGGCCCTTCGTAGCGGATGACGATCACGCAGCCTTCGGGATAGCGCCGCTCGCGCACGGCTGCCGTGCAGCTTTCCTCATCGTCGAACACCAGCGCGGGACCGCGAAATTCGAGCGACTTCAACCCGGCGACTTTCAGCAGCGCACCGTCGGGGCAAAGATTGCCTTTCAGCACGACGACGCCGCCATCGGCGGTGATCGGCTTCTCCTTCTTGCGCACGACCTCGCCGTCGGGATCGGGAAACGCGGCGAGGGCCTTCGCCATCGTCTCGCCGCTGAGCGTCAGCGCATCGCTGTGGAAGCGCCCGAGCGCCAAGAGCGCCTTCATCACCACCGGCGCGCCGCCGATCGCGTGCACGTCCTTGGCGAGGAAGCGCCCGCCGGGCTGGAGATCGGCGATCAGCGGCGTGCGGTCGAAGACCGCGGCGACGTCGTCCATCGTGAAGCGGATGCCGGCCTCGTGCGCGATCGCGGGAATGTGCATCGCGGCGTTGGTCGAGCCGCCGGTGGCGGCGACCACGGCCGATGCGTTCTCGAGGCTCTTCTTCGTCACGAGATCGCGCGGCAGCGGCCCGCCCGCCTCGAGCGCCTTCATCACGAGCTGGCCGACCCGGCGCGCCACCGCCTTCCGCTCGCTGAACACGGCCGGGATCATCGCCGAGCCCAGCGGCGCCAAGCCGAGCGCCTCGGACACCATGCCCATTGTGTTGGCCGTGAACTGACCCGCGCAGGCGCCGATCGTCGGCATGCACCAGCGCTCGAGATCGGCGAGCTCGGCCGCGCTCATCGTGCCGGCCTGCACCTTGCCGACGCCCTCGTAGGCGGTGAGCTCGGTCACGTCTTGTCCGCGCCAGCGTCCGGGGAGGTGCGCGCCGCCGTAGAGGAACGCGCCGGGCACGTTGACGCGCACGATGCCCATCATCATGCCCGGCAGCGTCTTGTCGCACCCGCCCATGCCGACGATGCCGTCATAGACGTGCGCGCGCACGACGGCCTCGACCGAATCGGCGATGATCTCGCGCGAGATCAGCGAGAATTTCATGCCCTGGTGGTTCATCGAGACGCCGTCGGAGACGCCGATGGTGGTGAACTCGCGCGGCGTGCCGCCGGCCTCGGCGATGCCTTCCTTGGCCCACTGCGCCTGCTCGCGCAGGCCCATGTTGCAGGGCGTCATCTCGCCTTCGGTCGTGGCGACGCCGATCATCGGCTGCGCGATCGCCTCGTCGCCGAGGCCGGTCGCGCGCAGGAACGCGCGATGCGGCGTGCGGTCGAGCCCGTCGACGGCGATGCGCGAGCGCAGCTTCGGCCGGTTGCGGCGGCGATCGTCGCGACGAGAATCGTCGGGCGCCATCGGGTCCTCCCTCCCAAAACGGGGCGGAGATTAGACCGTGGAGCCGACCGTGGGCAAAGCCCCACGCGGCCGGGGCCTCGCCACGCGAAATATCAGGAGGCGCGCTCGACGCGGCAGAGATAGCAGCCGAAGCGCGCGGTGTGGATGTTGGCGTATTGCGTGCGCGCATCGCCGAGCGCGCGCTCGATCAGCGCATCGGCCTCTGCGCCGGGGATCGCGTCGCTGAGATCGTAGAGCATCTGGTCGGCGGCGTCGTAGGCGCGGATCGAGAGCGGGATGCGGCGCATGAAGGCGGGCAAGGCGCCGCTCTCGTCGAAGCGCGGGCACGCATCGGCGTGCACGAAGACGGGGCTCGGCGTCCAATAGGCGCCCTTGGGGCGCGCGAGGCTGAACGAGCCCAGCAGCACTTCGCTGCCGTCTTCGGCAGGCGCCAGGCAATGGCGGCAGGGATAGGTGCCGCCGCCCGGCACGCGCTTGACGGTGACGCGGCGCAGCGTGCCGCCGGCGTCGTCTCGCCCGGTCGCGCGGAAGCGCTCGGCGGCAACGGTGTCGATCGGGATGCAGCGATAGGCCATGGGTGTATCTCCTCTGCGCATCGTCGAGACACCGATATGGCGCAGAGGATTGCGCGCGTCGTTCCGATTCTTGTTTCGGATAAACTCTGGAGCGGGCGCGAACGAAAACGGGGCAGACCCGTGGGCCTGCCCCGTTCCCTTCGAATTGTCCGCTCCTCTCGCCGTCCGTTCGTGCGCGGCCGAGGGAACGCGCGACCCGCTCTTTACGGCCGGCGCAGAATCAGCGCGCCGATGCCGGCCGCGAGATTGAGACCGGTGTTGCCTTCGACGCTCACCGGCTGCAGCGAGACGGTGCGGCCGCTGCCGCCGACCAGCACGTTGGCGGCGCCGCCGATGCCCGGCGTCACGGCCGCCGACACGCCCGCGTAGTTGCCGGCGAGCGTGCCGGGCGGAATGGTCGAGGTCGGCGCCAACACCGCCCACATCATGGTCGCGGCATTGGTGAAGCCGAGGTCGACGCCCCAGCGGTCGATCTGGCCGACATAGCGTTCGGCGATGCCGTTGCTGCCGTAGTAGATGCAGTTCACCTCGCGCGTCGAGCCGAAGACGAAGCTCACGCCCGGCGCCACGCTGCAGGAAAGCGTGCCCGCGGAGACGCGGGTCTGCGCGTTGGCGGGAATGGCCGAAACCGCGAGGGCGGCGGCGGTAGCGCCGGCGACGAGAAGATGACGGATGTGTTTCATGAAGGAGAACCTCAGCCTTGTTCAATTGTTGGGGAAGTTGGGGGGAATCAGGCGCCCGACCGCCGCGAGCGGCCCCGCATCGGACGTGCGACGATAGAGACGATCCGCTGACGGCGAGACCGTGGCGGAAAAGCGGCGGAGATATGGAGGGGGCTGCGTCCCGGCCCGAATTGCCGGAACGGAGATTGGTACGGGCTCGGTTTTTCCCGGTACGCGATCGTTACCGAAC
>JBKOUH010000022.1:0-6715 GCA_046723285.1 Pseudomonadota bacterium | reverse complement strand
GGGCGCCAACCGCGAGATCAAGCTCTACAACGTGTTCACTATCGACGCGCTGACGCTGCCGGCCATCGGCGATGCCGGCAAGGGCACCTATATGGTCGACTACTACAACCCCGACGACTCGTCCGAGACCAACCAGCGCTTCGTCAAGGAATACGTCGCCAAGTTCAAACACCAGCCCTCGGTGTTCTCGATCGGTGGCTACGACGCGGCGCGCCTCATCGCCGCCGGCGTCAAGGCGGCCAATGGCAAGGTCGACGATTCCATGGCGCTCGCCAAGGCGCTGCGCCACGTCAAGTTCCCGTCCGTGCGCCCCTCGTTCCATTTCAACGTCAACGGCTTCCCGATCCAGGACCACTACGTGCACGAGATCGTGGCCGGCGCGGACGGCAAGCCCGCGATCAAGACGCTCGGCGTCGTGATCAAGGACCACAAGGACGCCTATTGGGAACAGTGTCCGGCCGATCGGCGGATCTGAAGCGCGGCCTGCGGATTGCCCACCCGCCGGCCGTCGGGCACAATCCTCCCAAATAAGCCGAGCTTGGGAGGACGACGACGATGGACGCCCCCGCGCGCGCCTATCCGTGGCTGAAGCGCTATCCGGCCAACGTCAAATGGGATCAGACGTTCGAGCTGAAGCCGCTCTTTCACAACATCGACCAGGCGGTTCTGCGCTTCCCCGACCGCCCCGCGCTCGATTTCCTCGACAAGGTTTACACCTATCGCCAGCTCGGCGATCTCGTCGCGCGCGCGGCTAAGGGATTCCAAAAGCTCGGCGTCAAGAAGGGCTCGAAGGTCGGCCTCTTCCTTCCCAACTGCCCGCATTTCGTCATCTGCTACTACGGCATCATGAAGGCCGGCGGCGCGGTCGTGAACTATTCGCCGCTCTATTCGGAGCCGGAGTTGAGGCACCAGATCGAGGATTCCGACACTGACATCATGGTGACCTTGGGGCTGAAGGTCCTCTACCCCAAGATGAAGGCGCTGCTCGGCACGACGCGGCTCAAGACCATCGTCGTCGGCGGCATCCAGGACGCGCTGCCGTTCCCCAAAAATCTGCTCTATCCGATCGCGAAGAAGGCCGATCAGGCCGAGATCGCCTGGGACGCGCGGCACGTGCGCTTCAAGGATCTCGTCAACAACGACGGCGCCTATCAGCCGGTCGCGATCGATCCCAAGGAAGACATCGCGGTGCTGCAATACACCGGCGGCACGACCGGTCTCCCCAAAGGCGCGATGCTCACCCACTACAATCTCTGGGCCAACACCGAGCAGGCGCGCGCCTGGTTCCCGACCGCCAAGGAAGGCCACGAGCGGATGATGGGCGTGCTGCCCTTCTTCCACGTGTTCGCGATGACCTCGGTGATGAACTGCGCGATCCGCATCGGCGCCGAAATCATCATGCTGCCGCGCTTCGAGCTCGAAGCGGTGATGAAGATCATCCCCAAGAAGAAGCCGACGATCTTCCACGGCGTGCCGACGATGTATGTGGCAATCTCGGGCCACAAGGACGCCGGCACCACGGACATGACCTCGATCCAAGGCTGCATCTCGGGCGGCGCGCCGTTGCCGGTCGAGGTGAAGCAGAAATTTGAGAAGAACACCGGCGGCACGCTGGTCGAAGGCTACGGGCTCACCGAGAGTTCGCCTATCGCCTGCTGCAACCCCATCGACGGGCTCAACAAGACCGGCTCGATCGGCCTGCCCGTCCCGGCGACCAAGATCGTCATCACCGATCGCGAGGACCCGCACAAGGTGCTGCCCTATGGCGAGCGTGGCGAGCTCTGCATCGAGGGCCCGCAGGTGATGAAGGGCTATTGGAAGAATCCAGAAGCCACGGCGAAGACGCTCATGGACGGGCGCCTCCACACCGGCGACGTCGCCTATATCGACGAGGACGGCTACGTCTTCATCGTCGACCGCCTGAAGGACATGATCGCGGTTGGCGGCTTCAAGGTGTTCCCGCGCATGGTCGAGGAGCGCATCTACGAGCATCCCTCGATCGAGGAATGCACGGTCATCGGCGTGCCCGACGATTATCACGGCGAGGCGGTGAAGGCCTTCGTCAAGCTGCGCGCCGGCACCAGCGCCACCGAGCACGAGCTCATCGACTTCGTCAAAGGCAAGCTCGGCAAGCACGAGCTGCCGCGCGAGATCGAAATCCGCGCCCAGCTGCCGAAGACGATAATCGGCAAGCTGTCGAAGAAGGAGCTGGTCGAGGAGGAGAAGAAGAAATACGAGGAGAAGAAGAAGGCCAAAGCCGGCGCGTGAGCGCGTTGTGGCAGACGCCGTCCCGGTCCCGCTCTGGCTGCTGATCCTCATCGCAATCTTCGCGGCGTGGGCGGCGCTCGACCGCCTTCTCGTGCCGAGCGTGCGCTGGTTCATCCGCCGGCGCGTCAATCGCGTGATCGACGAGCTTGGCGCGCGGCTCGACGTGAAAATCCCGGAGTTCACGCTGACCAAGCGCCAAGTGCTGATCGACCGGCTCGTGCACGACCGCGCGGTGCAGACCGCGGCCGCGCAATACGCGGTCGAGAACAAAATGCCCGGCGCCGTCGCGACCACGACAGTCGCGCGCTACGCACGCGAGATCGTGCCGGCGTTCAACGCCTATTTCTATTTCCGCATCGGCTATGCCTTGGCGCGGCGCATCTCGCGCGCGTTCTATCGCGTGCGCCTCGGCTATGCCGACGACGAGGGCCTGCGCCGCATCGGTCCGAATTCGACGCCGGTCTTCGTCATCAACCACCGCAGCAATTTCGACTACGTGCTGGTGGCGTTCCTCGCCATGGAGCGCACCGCCCTCTCCTACGCGGTCGGCGAATGGGCGCGCATCTGGCCGCTGCAGTCGCTGATCAAACTGATGGGCGGCTTTTTCGTGCGGCGCAATTCCAAGAACCCGCTCTATCGCCGCGTGCTCGAGCGCTATGTGCAGATGGCGACCGAAGGCGGGGTGCCGCAGGCGATCTTCCCCGAGGGCGGCCTCTCGCGCGACGGCAAGCTGCGCGAGCCCAAGCTGGGTCTGCTCGACTACATCATGCGCGGCTTCGAACCGGCCGGCGAGCGCGACGTCGCGTTCATCCCGGTCGGCATCAATTACGACCGCGTCGTCGAGGACCGCACGCTGCTGAGGACGCTCGATCCCGACGCCGAGCGCAAAAGCAAGATGTTCGTGCTCGGCACCACGGCGCGATTCCTGCTGCATCAGTTGGGGTTGGCGCTGCGCGGGCGCTGGATGAGCGGCTACGCCTGCGTGAATTTCGGGTCTCCGATTTCACTGAAATCGTACATCGCCGAGCGCGGCATCGACTTGAAGACGCTTTCGCCCGAGCAGCGCATCGAGCGCGTGAAGGCGCTCGCCGGCGACCTCATCGGCGCGGTGAGCCGCGTCGTGCCGGTACTGCCGGTGCCGCTGGTCGCGGCCGTGTTCCGCCGCCGCGGCACGCTCCTGCTCGACGGCGACGACGTGAAGGCCGCGGCGCTCGATATCATGAGCGAGCTCGACCGCGCGGGCGCCATCACCTATCTGCCGCGCTCGGACCGCGACTACGCGATCTCGCTCGGCCTCGAAATGCTCAAGATCCGTCACCTCGTCGAAGAGGAAGACGGGCTTCTCCGCATCAACGACGCGAACCGCCACGTCCTCGACTATTACGCCAACTCGATCGAGCACTTGCTGCCGAAGGCGGCCGGCGAGGCCGCGCCTCTCGCGCCCGCCGCAGCACCGCTCGTCGCCGCGTCCGCACGCCAATAGGCGCCGTTCAGTATGGGCAATCGGTGCGCTCGCAACGCGTGGCGCCGCGCTCGGGCACGTAGGTGCCGCAGACGCGGCAGGCGACGGTCTTGATGTGACCGAGATTGGGCGGCTTCTGCCGCGCGCGCGATTCGGCCAGCTCGCGCTGGCGCTGGTTGCGCTTGTGGATCGTGACGCCCGCCCAGACCCCGCCGATGACCAGCACGAGCAGGAGAAGCTTCCAAAAGGAAATCACGTCACAAGCCGAAGCGCGACCAGAAGAAGCGTTCCTCGAGCGTGGCGACGAGGCTGGCGGCGAAGCCGGCGCCGATCATATCCGGCGCGTCGCGCTCGACGCGCATGCCGAGGCGGCGGCGCAGCCAGCCGACGCGCTCGCCCAGCGGCACGATGCGCACGTCGCTGCCGAAGCGGTCCGTGATCACCGCGCGCATGTCGGCGAGGCCGTCGATGAGGCCGATCTCGTGCGCGCGGCGGCCGGTCCAGAAATCGCCGTTGAAAAGCTGCTCCTCGGCCAAGCGCAGCTTGCGCCCGCGGCGCGAGCGCACCAGCGTCTTGAAGCTTTCGTGCACTTCGGCCTGGATCGACTTCAGGCGCGAGACGTCGTGCGGGTCCTCGGGCAGGAACGGATCGAGCGCGGATTTGTGCTCGCCCGAGGTGTGCACGCGCCGCTCGACGCCGAAGCGCTTCAGCGCATCGACGAAGCCGAACGAGGCGCTGATCACGCCGATCGAGCCCACGATCGAGTTCTCATCGGCGTAGATCTCGTCGCCGGCGCAGGCGAGCCAGTAGCCGCCCGAGGCCGCCACCTCCTCGATGAAGACCAGCACCGGGACATCCTTCTTGCGCGCGAGCTGGCGGATACGGCGGAAGATCAGCGCCGCCTGCACCGGCGAGCCGCCCGGCGAATTCACCGCCAGCGCCACGGCGCGCAGGCGCTTCGGCTGAAACGCGCGCTCGAGCTGCCCCGCGATCCCGCGCAGACTCAGGCCGCGGCGCAACGGCCCGATCGAGCCGATGATGCCCGAGAGGCGCACGACGCTGACGACCGGGGCGGTGGAGAAGAGGGGCATCGCCAACAGGCTGGTTGCGACCGAAATCTAGGCTCGCGACGCGGCCGCGCCAAGCGCGTTGCGGTCGCCAGCAAACTCGCCGTGGTGCGTTAACTTTCTGGATATTTTGGATTTAACCTTACACGCCGAAAGCCAGCGCAGCGCCATCGCGCAATACCGTCTCCGCTGCCGCCGTGTACTTTCCGTCCGTCTCGTGCAGGACGAGGCCCGGCAGCATCGTGGTGCCGGTGCGGATGCCTTTGCGCGCGCGGAGGATGAGGCGCTTGGCCGATTTTCCGGCCTTGGGCCAGAGCGGCAGGATCGCGATCTCGCCGGCCTTGCCCGCAACCAGCGCCACGATGTCGTCGAGGCGGTCGGCGCGATGGATGACGACGAGGGCGCCCTTGGGCTTCACGAAATCCAGCGCGGCCCCGATCCAGACGCGGAGATCGGCTTCGCCCTCCTCGTTCGCCTGCCGCTTGGCGGCGTCGGGCGAGGGCGTGCCGCTGCCTTCGGCGCGGTAGGGCGGGTTCAGCATCACGACATCGAAGCTTTCGGCGCGCAATTCCTTGGGCGGGGCCGCGACATTGCCGACGACGAAGGCGACGCGCTCGCTCATGCCGTTCTCGGCCGCGTTGGTGCGCGCCATCGCCACGAGCGCGGGATCGATCTCGAGGCCGGTCACGCGACAGTCCGGCACGCGGCGCGCCAGGCAAAGCGTCGTAGCGCCGGCGCCGGCACCGAGATCGAGCACATGATCGCCGGCGCGCGCCGGCACCGCTGCGGCGAGCAGCACCGGATCGATCGCCGCGCGATAGCCCTCGGCCGGCTGGTAGAAGATCACCTTGCCGCCCAGGAGGCTGTTGGCCGTGGTGGCGACCTTGTCCACCACGATGCCTTCGACCACGGACTGGTCGGGACCGGCCGCGAGGATAGCCTTGGCCGCATCGAGCGCGTCGTCGGGCACGAGCAAGCGGCGCGGCAAAATGCCAAGGCTGCCTTCGATGACGCTCATGTGCTGATCGAGCAGCAGCGCCTCGATGCCGGCGTCGTTCAGCGCCGCCATCAGCCAGGAGATGAAGACCGGATCGTTGCTGCGGACCAGCTCCTTCATCGCCCTGATTCTGCTTATGAAAACATGCCCGGAAGCGGTGCGGCGTGCGCTGTCAGCGCCCTTGACCGCCTGCCGCGAGGGAGTATGTGCTAGCGGCGAGGGGCTCCACAAGGCGAGGCAGGCACGTGGCCGTCATCGTTCCACTCGAAGGGGATCGCCGCGGCGCCGCCGTACGGCCGACGCTCGACGCGATCAATACGCTCGTGGCCGAGGATTTGAAGGAAGTGAACGCGCTCATCCTGCGGCGGATGGAGAGCTCGGTCCCGCTCATCCCGCAGATCGCGGGCCACATCGTCGCCGGCGGCGGCAAGCGCATCCGCCCGATCTTGACGCTCGCGACCGCGCGGCTCTGCGGCTACAAGGGCAAGCGCCAGCTCGGCCTCGCCGCCTGCATCGAGTTCATCCACACCGCGACGCTGCTGCACGACGACGTCGTCGACCAGAGCCGCTTGCGGCGCGGGCGCGACACCGCGAATTCGCTTTGGGGCAACAAGCCCTCGGTGCTCGTCGGCGATTTCCTGTTCTCGCGCGCGTTCCAGATGATGGTCGAAGACGGCTCGCTGCCGGTGCTGGCCGTGCTTTCGCGCGCCTCGGCCCGCATCGCCGAGGGCGAGGTGCAGCAGCTGATGACCGCCAACGATCTTTCGACCAGCGAAAGCACCTACCTCGAAGTGGTCAAAGGCAAGACCGCGGTACTGTTCGCCGCCGCATGCCAGGTGGGCGCCATCGTCGCCGAGCAGCCGCGCGGGGCCGAGGAGGCGATGGATTGCTACGGCCTCAACCTCGGCATCGCGTTCCAGC
>JBKOUH010000309.1:0-3686 GCA_046723285.1 Pseudomonadota bacterium | reverse complement strand
CAACGGCGCCGCCGCCGGCGCCACTTGCGCCTTCCGCTCCGCCAGCACGACGGCGAGCGCCGATTCGCTGTGCTCGAGCGCATAGCGCGTCTCGTCGGGGCCGTAGTCCGGGTTGAGCGGCACGATGCCGGCGCCGATCGCATTGAGCGCCATGAAGTGCACGAAATGCTGCGGCCGGTTCTCGAGCAACAGCGCCACGCGATGGCCGGCGCCGTAGCCGGCGCGGCGATAGCGCTCGGCCTGCGCCGCGACGGCCTCGGCCATTTCGCGATAGCCAACGGTCGCGCGCGGGAGACGCCACTTCTCCATGAGCCAGCGCGGCATCGCGAATAGATCGTTGTCCGCGAATGCGCGCGCCGTCTCGAACAGAAGCGCGCTGGCGGTTTCGACGGTGAGCGGCAGTTCGGTCACGAGGCGAAGATCTTGATACCGAGCGGGTTGGGTTGGCCGTTGTTGGTGCGCGCCTTGTCGGACGGGCAGGCCGAGATGCCGGCCAAAATGTCCATCTCGGCGCGGAGATCGATGTAGTCGTCCTTGGTCACCCTCGTCGGCTGGATCTCGAAGCTGCCGTCGGAATGGAGATCGGCCGCCATGAACACGTTGAAAATGTCCATCACGTCGTCGCCGGTGAGGCCGTAGGGCGCGAGGGCCTCGGTCAAGTTCTCCTGGCACGAGCGGTGATTGGCGACCTTGTCGCGCAGCTGATAGAGCTTCGTCGAGCAGCGCCCGCCATTGTTGCCCCAATGGTTCTTAAGCGTGTCTTCGAGCGTCGTCAGCATGATGTTTTCGCGCGGCGGCTTCGAATAGAAATGCTTGAAGCTCTTCGAGGTGCCGGTGCCGAGAATGCCGTTGATCGCCCAGCTTTGTCCGACGTGGAACCATTCCTTGTAGTCGTGGGCGTTGTAGAACACGCAGTCGCCGACCTGGCCGCCTGTGATCTGGTGGATGCGCAGCACCTGGCCCTTCTTGACCACGAAAGCGCGCCCGTAGCGCGCGGGGATCACGAATTCCTCGATCAGCTTGCCGCGCATCGTCCTCTCCTCATGCTCACGCGCGTCCGGCGCGGATTGCCGCCAGCACGCGCTCCGACGTGAACGGCAGGCGATCGATCCGCGCGCCGAGCGGGCGCAGCGCATCGTTGACCGCGCACCACAACGCCGCCGGCGCGCCGACCGTGCCCGCCTCGCCCGCGCCCTTGATGCCGAGCGCCGTGCCCGGCTGCGGGGTTTCGATATGGCCGACCTCGATCGTCGGCATATTGTCGGCGCGCGGCATCGCATAGTCCATCAGCGATCCGGCGAGAAGCTGCCCGTCGCCGTCATAGACGCAATGCTCGAGCAGCGCGAAGCCGAGGCCCTGCACGATGCCACCGCGCAATTGCCCATCGACGAGATCGGGATTGATCACGCGCCCGCAATCCTCGACGACCCAATGCTTCAAAAGCGTGACCACGCCCGTTTCGCGGTCGATCTCGACGAGGCAGCCCTGCACGCCGTTGGCGGCGAAATAGGGAGCCGCCGGCACGAAGCTTTGCGTCGCCGCGAGCTTCGGCGCCGTGCCGCCCGGCAGCAGATCCTGCCGGAAATGCGCGATACGGCAGAGCTCGGCGAGCGGCATTCGCTGGACGCCGTCGCCGGCGTTGACGATCGCGGCGTCGCGGATGTCGAGCGCGTCGGGCTTGGTTTGCAGCAGCGGCGCCGCGAGCTCGAGCAGATGTTGGCGCAGCTCGCGCGCGGCGCGATGCGCGGCCTCGCCCCCGATCGACAATCCGCGCGAGGCCCAGGCGCCGCCGCCATGCGGGCCGGCGCTGTCGCCCGCCTCGACCGCGACGTGATCGAGCGGCACGCCCATCGCCTCCGACACGATCTGCGCCACGCCGGTGAGCGTGCCCTGCCCCTGATCTGTGCAGCCGACGGCGCAGCGCACATACCCTGCGGGATCGATCTTCACGATCGCCGTATCCTGCGCGCTGATGCGGATGCCGGCCGGCCCATAGAGGTAAGTCCCCGGCGCCGTCATCTCGAGGAAGGTGGCGATGCCGATGCCACGGAGCCGCCCCGCGCCGCGCAGCTTCGCCTGCTCCTGGCGCAGCGCCGCGTAGCCCATGCGCTCGACGAGGCCGTCGAGGCAGCGGTCGAGCGAAACCGAATCGAGCCTCAGTCCGCCGGCGGTCGTGAGCGGCAGATCGGCGGCGCGATGATGGGCGCGGCGGCGGAACTCGACCGGGTCCTGCTTCAGCGCGTGCGCCGCCTCGTCGATCAGAACCTCGGTGATCGCGCAGCCGATCGGCTGGCCGACGCCGCGATAGGTGCCGGTCGGCACCTTGTTGAGATAGGAGACGCGCGCCCGCGCGCGCTGGGCACCCACGCGATAAGGTGCCCCCATCATCATGCCGGCGAGCGTGGCGTCGCCGAAGCTGCCGCGCGGATAGATCGAATAGGCGCCGGCCGCGCAGACGATGTCGGCTTCGAGCGCCGCGATCGTGCCATCGGCCTTGGCGGCGAGGCGCGCCGTCACCTCGAACTCGCGCGCGTGCGCGTCGGAGACGAAGGCCTCGGTGCGGCGCGATTCGAAGCGCACGGGACGGCCGAGCAGCTTCGCCAGCGCGGCCGTCGCCAGTTCGTCGGGATAGGCGTGCAGCTTGATGCCGAAGCCGCCGCCGACATCGCGGCAGACGACCCGCACGCGCGATTCGGGAATGCCGAGCAGGCGCGCGAAGATGTCGTGCATCTGATGCGGCACCTGATGCGACTGATAAACCGTGAGCGCATCCTCGATCGGATCGTAGTCGGCGACGATGACGCGGGGCTCGAGCGGCACGCCGGTGTGGCGGTTGAAGCCGAAGCTGCGCTCCACCAGCACCTCGCCGGCGCGCAACGCCGCGGCGATGTCGCCCTTGCCCAGCGCGCGATCGAGCGCGCGATTGTGGCCGAGCGCGGGATGAACGGCGGGTGCGCCCTCTTTCAGAGCCGCCGCGGCATCGACGACGGCCGGCAGCGGATCCCAATCCACTTCGGTCGCCTCGACGCCATCCTCGGCGGACGCAAGCGTCTCGGCGACGACGGCGGCGACGGGCTCGCCCTGCCAGCGCGCGACGCCGTCGGCGAGCGGCGCTTGCGGCGGCGAGACGTGATCGGGCGCATTCGCCATCGCCGTCTGCATCGGCCGGCAGACCGGCGCGAGATCGGCCGCGGTGGCGACGAGCAGCACGCCGGGCAGCGCGCGCGCGGCACGCGTGTCGATGCCGGCGATGCGCGCATGCGCGTGCGGGCTGCGCAGGAACGCCACATGCGCCATGCGCGGCAGCGCGATATCGCCGGTGAAAGTGCCGCGGCCGGCGACGAGGCGCCGCGTCTCGCGGCGGGGGATTCCCGCCGGCTCAGACACGGCTCGGCAGCCAGGTCGCGATTCCGGGAAGGAAGTAGATCAGCACCAGCAGCAGCAGGCCGAACAGCATGTAGGGCATGGCGGAACGGATGACCTCGCTCATCGTGATCTCGGGCGGCGCCACGCCCTTCATCGTGAACAGCAGCAGGCCGAACGGCGGCGACAACAGGCCGAGCTGCATGCAGACCAAATACATGATGCCGAACCAGATCTCGTCGAAGCCGAATTTCTTGACCAGCGGCATGAACAGCGGAACGGTCAGCATCATGATGCTGGCCTGGTCGATGAAGAGCCCGAGG
>JBKOUH010000440.1:0-4710 GCA_046723285.1 Pseudomonadota bacterium | reverse complement strand
AGCGAGCGCAGCCCTTCGGGATCGATGCGGAACGGGCGGCGCAGCACGCCGGCGGCGACGAAGGCGCCGACGCCCTGGCGCGTGACGATGAGGCCCTCGGCGCGCAGCGCGGAGACGGCTTCGCGCACCACGGTGCGGCTGACGCCCATGGCGCTCATCATTTCCTGCTCGGTCGGAAGGCGCGCGCCCGGCTCCAGCTTCCCGCTCGTGATTTCGGTCGCGATCCGGTCGACCGCCTCGCGCGTCAAGTTGCGCGGCGGCGAGAGCGGCCGCAGGGAAAGCTTGTCAGTCGATCGTGACAATGCTACGCTCGTATGACGTATGGTCATCGTATTGTATGATGACTAGCACGCGACGAACGGATGGTCAATTCGCGCACCGAGCCTAGCCGGGCGAGGCGCGCGAGACCATCCGCGAAGAATCAAACCGCCACGCCCGCTCCGCGCCGAAGCGCTCGGCCACCGGCGCGGAGCGCGCGCCAGGCAAACAAACGGGAGGATACCAACCATGAAACGTCGTGATGTCATTCGCATGGGCGTCGCCAGCGCCGCGGTGGGCGCCGCGGGCCTCGCCACGCGCGCATACGCGCAGGACAAGATGGTGCTGAAGGCAGCCGACGTGCATCCGGCCGGATACCCGACCGTGGTCGCGGTCGAGAACATGGGCAAGAAGCTCGCGGCGGCCACCGACGGCCGGCTGTCGGTCCAGATGTACGGATCGATGCAGCTTGGCGGCGAAAAGGAGATGATCGAACAAGGGCAGGTCGGCGCGATCCAACTCGTACGCGTCAGCGTCGGCGCATTCGGACCCGTGGTCGACGAACTCAACGTGTTCAACCTGCCCTTCGTCTTCCGCAACACGGCGCACATGCAGAAGGTCGTGGATGGACCGATCGGCAAGGAGTTGCTCGACAAGATCACCAACAATCCGAAGACCAGGCTCGTGGGGCTCTGTTGGATGGATGCCGGCGCGCGCAATCTATACAGCACCAAGAAGCCGATCGACACCATCGCCGATCTCAAGGGGTTGAAAGTCCGCGTGATGGGCAATCCCATCTTCGTCGATATGATGAATTCGCTTGGCGGCAACGGCGTCCCGATGGGATATGACCAGGTGTTCAACGCGCTCCAGACCGGAGTCATCGACGGCGCCGAGAACAACCCGCCAAGCTTCGTCTTCGACAACCACTACCAGGTCGCGAAATTTTACACCCTGACCGAGCACCTCATCATTCCCGAAGTGCTGATGTTCTCGCGCCGGACGTGGGACGGCCTCTCAAAGGAGGATCAGGCACTGATCACGAAGGTCTCTCAGGAGGCCCAGCTCGACGAGCGCAAGCTCTGGAAAGAATACGAGCAGAAAGCGGTCGACAAGATGAAGGCCGCCGGCATCAAGATCATCGACGTTCCGGACAAAAAACCGTACCAGGATGCGGTCAAGCCGGTCTGGGACAAGTACGGGCCGAAATATGCGGCGATGATCCAGCGCATCCAGGACGTAAAGTGACCGCTTTCGGGGGCCGATTCGTTCGGCCCCCGTTTTTTCCACGGTATTCGTAACAGGGTTGGAACGTGCCTTCGTGCCGCGGCGTGAACCGGCCGCGGTTACGAAGGCGGGGGCGAAAGATGTTTGCCGTTTACCGCCGCGCGATGGACGTAACGTATTGGGGCTGCGCCGTCATCGCCGGCGTAGCCCTAGTGTTGATCTCGGCCGTGATTCCGTGGGGCGTCTATACGCGCTACATCGTCAATCGCGCCGCGACCTGGCCGGAGCCGATGGCGGTGCTGCTAACGATCGTGCTCACTTTCATCGGCGCGCCGGCCTGCTATCGCCTCGGCCTCCACATGCGCGTCGGCATCGTCGCCGACCTGTTGCCGCGGCGCGGCCAGCGCGCGATGTGGTATCTGGCCGAATCCATGATGGGCGGTCTCGGCGCTTTCATGCTGATCTGGGGCGCTCAACTGGTCGCGACGACCTGGCCACAGACCATCGACGCGTTTCCGTTCCTGCCGGTCGGAGTGACCTATCTGCCGGTCCCGGTCGGCGGCGCGATCACGCTGCTCTTCGTCGTCGAGCGACTGTTCCTCGGCCCGCCGACGCCGCACGGCGAGGCCGCCGCGGCACCGGTCGCGTTCGAGTGAGCGGGAGCCGGCGCTCATGGACATCCTGATCCTCGTTGGGACCTTGTTCGCCTGCTTCGCGATCGGCGTTCCGATCGCCTACGCGCTGGCGATGGGCGCGGTCGTCGGCGCGCTCTGGATCGGCATCCCGCTCGAGGCGGTGATGATCAAGATTTCGGACGGCGTGAGCAAAGTCGCGATGCTCACGATTCCATTCTTCGTACTCGCCGGCGCGATCATGGCCGAGGGCGGAATGGCGCGGCGGCTGGTGGCCTTCGCCAACGTGCTCGTCGGTGTCCTGCGCGTTCGCGGCGGACTCTCGATCGTCAACGTGCTCTCGACGACGTTCCTCAGCGGCATCTCCGGCTCATCGGTCGCCGACACCTCGGCGATCGGCTCGGTCATGATCCCGCAAATGGAGAAGTCAGGCTATCCGCGAGTGTTCGCGACCAACGTGACCATCAGTGCCTCGGTGCAGGCGATCCTGGTGCCGCCGAGCCACAACGCGGTGATCTACTCGCTCGCCACCGGCGGCGTCATTTCGATCACCAGCCTGTTCATGGCCGGCGTGGTTCCCGGACTCATGCTCGGCTTCTCGCTCATCCTGCTCTGCATCTTCATGGCCTATCGCAGGGGCCACCCGAAAGGCGAGGTAGTGCCGTTCCGCGAGGCGGTCCGGCTCAGCATCGAGGCGCTTTGGGGCCTGATCACGATTGCGATCATCATCGGCGGCATCCTCGGCGGCGTGTTCACCGCGATCGAAGCCGGCGCCGTGGCCTGCGTCTGGGCCTTCTTCGTCACGATGTTCATCTATCGCGACATACGCTGGCGCGAACTGCCGGGCCTGGTGCACCGCACGCTCAAGACCGTGGCCATGGTGATGACGTTGATCGCCTGCGCTTCGGCCTTCGGCTACATCATGGCGCTGATGCAGCTGCCGGCGAAGATCACCGCTATCTTCCTCACCATTTCCAGCGACCGCGACGTTATCCTGCTGCTCATCAACATCCTGTTGCTGGTGCTCGGCTGCCTGATGGATATGGCGCCGCTCATCCTCATCTGCACCCCGATCTTGCTGCCGGTGGTCGTGAACTTCGCCGTCGACCCCGTGCATTTTGGCATCATCCTGCTGCTCAATCTCGGCATCGGCTTGTTGACGCCGCCCGTGGGCTCGACGCTTTTCGTCGGCTGTGCCGTCGGCAAAGTGACGATCGAGCAGGTGATGCGGGAGATCTGGCCCTTCTACGGCGTGATGGTCGCCGTGCTCGCTCTCGTCACCTATATCCCCTCGATTTCGCTCTGGCTGCCGAAAGCGCTCAATTTGTAGCGCCTCGGGCGCGCGCATTTGTGCCCTTCCGCTCTCCGCGTTGCGTGACATAGGCTGATCCTTCGCCAGGAGAGCCCAGAACACGATGCGGATGTTGCACGACGTGGACCGGCCGTCGCTCGGCGTCGCCATGCGGCGCGGGTTGTTCGGCCGTTGCCCGAATTGCGGCCGGGCGCGCCTCTTCGCCTCGTACTTGAAGCAGATCGAGCGCTGCGCCGCGTGCGGCGAGCACTACCGGCACATCCGCTCCGACGACGCGGCGCCGTGGCTCACCGTGCTCGTCGTCGGGCACCTTCTCGTCCCGATCATTCTCACCGTAGAGCCTTACGTGACGTGGCCGAGCTGGGTTTCGATGACGCTCTGGCCCGCGCTCGCGCTCGGCCTGGCGCTCCTCGTTCTGCCGCGCGCCAAGGGCTTCCTGATGAGCGTGATCTGGGCGACGCGCTCGCCCGGGTCGGAGCGCGACTGACGATGCGGATGACGGCGGAATCGCCTCAGCGCAAGTTCCACGCCGCGAAGCCGCAGCCGACATAGACTTCGGGCACCGCCACGTAATCGATGAGCTCGAAGCCGCGGCTGCCGGCGGCGCCGTGCGCGACGATCCAGTTGCGGCATTCGTGCGAGCCGTTGCCGGCGGCGTCCATCTCGGCCTCGAGAAACTCGACGAGCGGCTTCTCGCGCCCGTCGTTGAAGGCGGCGATGCAGCGCCGGTCGAAGGCTTCGTCGATGGCGCCCATGGTGGGCTCGCCGATCGAGTGGCTCAAGCCGCCGGTGGCCAGCACGGCGACGCGGAGCTTCTCGGGATAAGAGCCGACCGCCTTGGCGATCATCTTGCCCCAGGCGAGGCAGCGCGAGACGCGCGGGAACGGCGCTTCCACCGTGTTGACGACGATCGGCACGATCTTCGGCAGCGGCTTCGGCTGCATGCGCCAGAGCGGCAGGCAGAAGCCGTGATCGAGCGTCATGCGGTGCGAGACCGAGGGCTCGAACTCGTTGGCGAGCGCGGTTTCGTAGATGTGGCTGGCGAGGCCCGCATGGCCCGGCATCGTGCGCCACGGAAAATCCTTCAAGAACGGCTCGGGCGGACCTTCGTGCTCTTCGCCGACGCCGATGCAGATGCTCGGCAGATTGTTGATGAAGAAGTTGATCCAGTGATCGGGCGAGACGATCACGAGCACGTCGGGCTTGGCGGCGTTAAGCCGCGCGCCGAGCGCGTCGAACGCCGCGCTCAGGCGCTCCTTGTGGTGCGGCGGCAATTTGGGC
>JBKOUH010000065.1:0-4227 GCA_046723285.1 Pseudomonadota bacterium | reverse complement strand
GCAGAAGGGGGCGTCGCGCGGCCACTTGATCGCGAACGCGGCCGCGGTCATGGGTTCCTTAATCCTCGTCATCTATGCGACCGATCTCGGCGCCATAGCGAAGCTCGCCGCTGCCTTCGTCTATTCCTTCGTCGGCGGATTGCTGCCGGCCGCGATCTTGGGCGGCGCCGCCGTACACGCGCCCTCGCCGGCACAGATCGGCGCCACCAACGGCCTCATCCTGCAATTGGGCAATGCCGGCCAGCTCGCGGCGCCGCCGATCTTCGCCGCGCTCGCCAGCGCCGGCGGCTGGCACATCGCCGCCTGGTTCACGCTCGCGCTCGGCCTCGCCGGCGCCGCGTTGGGCGCGGCGATCGGGCTGCATGAAAGAAGCAAAGCCAAGGCCTCGTAGCGGCGCGCCGCGGTCAGTTCTTCGCGATTCGCACGGTGCCGAGCATCCGCTCGAACAGCGCGAGCGTGCCGGTGTAAGAGATGCGCAGCGAGTCGATGCTCTTGTCCGCGTCCTCTTCGGTGAGGCCGATGGCCAGCTCGATGGCGATGAGCTTGGTTCCGGTCTTGTCGACGAACAGCACGAAGGTCGAAAGCGTGTCGTCGTCGAGCGCCCAGAGCCGCGCGGCCTCGATGCCGTCGCCGATCTTCATTTCAGCGACCTCGGCTTTGGGATTGCGCTGCTTTTCCTCGGCCACGACCGAGGCGAGCGTCTGGCCGGGCTTCAGCTTCTGCGAGGTGACGATGATGCTCCAGCCGTGATCCTTCGGTCCCCACTCGACCTCGCCGGTCACGTCCTCGGCCGGCGCCTCGGGATCGAGTTCGTAGAGATCGGCCGGGCGCTGCACCGTGAGGCCGAGCGCCGGGCGCGTAAAGGTCTTCCAGCCGTCGTCTTCGGCCATTACCGGCGCGGCCGATATGGCAAACGCCAGCGAAACCAGACCCACACCTAGCGCGAGAAAGCGGAGCGCACGCTGCCGCATGATCGTCCTCACATTCCGTTCACATCCGGCGCGCGGAATTCTAATGCCCATTCACCGCGATGTGACTGGCTCGCATTTTAGAAGATTCCTATGGTCCCGACCATGCATGGCCGTTCGCAGCCGCCCCATCTGGTCCTTGCCCTTTTTGCGCTCGCGGCCGGTATTTCCTTGCCCGCCGCCGCCGAGGAGCCGGCGCCCGTGGTGGTCGAACTCTATACGTCGCAGGGCTGTAGTTCCTGCCCGCCGGCCGATGCGCTGTTCGGCGAAATCGTGCGCCAGCCCGGCGTCGTGGCCTTGGGCTTCCACGTCGACTATTGGAACTACATCGGCTGGCACGACCCGTTCTCGAGCAAGAAATTCACCTACCGGCAGAAGCAATACGCGATGTCCTTCCGCCAGACCGGCGTCTACACGCCGCAGATCGTGGTGCAGGGGAAGCGCGGCGAAGTCGGCTCCGACCGCGCCGCGGTGATGGCGGCCATCGCCGACGCGAAGAAAGCCAAGCCCATGGCGACGGTCGCGATCGAGAAGCTCGGCGGCGACCGCCTGCGCGCCGTCGTCCGCGCCGGGTCCGAGGCCAAGGGCGCCGATATCTGGCTCGCGCTCTTCGACCGCCGCCACACGACGAAGATCCTGCGCGGCGAGAACGAGGGCAAGACGCTGACCAATGTCCACGTCGTGCGCGAGTGGAGGAAGCTCGGCCGCTTCGAGGGCGAGAAGGCCGAGTTCGATCTCGTCGCGGCGAACGAGAAGGGCGACAAGCGCGCCGGCGTCGCCGTCGTGGTGCAGCAGCCCATGGCGGGGCCGATCCTCGGCGCCGGGGTCGCTTACGTAGAGTAGGGCGCCGCGGGCCTAACCAGTTTCGGCCACTGAAAAATACGATTTCATCCTGGGTGCCGCGCAGACCCCCGGGGACGGCAGCAATCTCGAGAGCCGCTCGAGCGCAGCGGCGTTTTCACTTCGCTGTCGCATCGCCTTGAACCTGCCGCATCGCAGGGGCACATGACAGCGAGGCGCGGCCGGGCATCTCTCGCTTGCATTCCGGCGGCGAAAACCGGATGCTGTGGCCATGGACCGTTTGGTCCCAAGCGTTGGTGTTTCGGGTCGGGGCGATCAGGAGAGCCGCATAACCGCGGTCCTCGGGCCCACCAACACCGGCAAAACCCATTTCGCGATGGAACGCATGCTCGCGCACGAGTCGGGCATGATCGGCTTTCCGTTGCGCCTGCTCGCCCGCGAAAACTACGACCGCGCCGTGCGCCTGAAGGGCGCCGATGCCGTCGCGCTGGTCACCGGCGAGGAGAAGATCGTTCCGCCGCGGGCGCGCTACTTCCTCTGCACCGTCGAGGCGATGCCGCTCGACCGCTTGCGCGAGCGACCGGTCGATTTCCTCGCCGTCGACGAGGTCCAGCTCGGCGCCGATCCCGAGCGTGGCCATGTCTTCACCGACCGGCTGCTGCATGCGCGCGGCCGGCGCGAGACGATCATCATCGGCGCCGAAACCGTGCGCCCGCTGCTCAGGCGCGTGCTGCCCGATGTCGAGATCCTGACGCGCCCGCGCTTCTCGCGGCTCACCTATGCCGGGCCCAAGAAGATCACGCGCCTGCCGCCCAGGAGCGCCGTCATCGGCTTTTCCGCGGCCGAGGTCTATGCGCTGGCCGAGCTGATGCGGCGGCGGCGCGGCGGCACCGCCGTGGTGCTGGGCGCGCTTTCGCCCCGTACGCGCAACGCCCAGGTCGGGCTCTACCAGTCGGGCGACGTCGACTATCTCGTCGCCACCGACGCGATCGGCATGGGCCTCAATCTCGATCTCGACCACGTCGCCTTTGCGCGGCTCGTGAAGTTCGACGGGCGCATGACGCGGCGACTCGCGCCGGCCGAGATCGGTCAGATCGCGGGCCGCGCCGGCCGCCACATGAACGACGGCACCTTCGGCACCACGGCCGGCGAGCAGATGCCGGCCGAGACCATCCTCGCGGTGGAGGAGCACCGCTTCGATGCGCTGCGCTTCCTTTATTGGCGCAATCCGGACCTCGATTTCTCGAGCCTCGACGATCTCATCGGCAGCCTCTCGGTCCCGCCCGCCGATCAGGCCTTCATGGCGGCGCGCGAGGCCGAGGATGCGGCGACCTTGGCCGCGCTCTCGGCCGTGCCCGAGATCCGCCGCCGCGCCGAATCGCGCGTGGCGCTGGGGCTGCTCTGGGAAGTCTGCCAAATCCCCGATTTCCGGAAGGTCATGGCCGAGGCGCATGCGCGCTTCGTCGGGCGCTTGTTCCACGATCTCACCGGGCCGGCCGGGCGCATCCGCTCCGATTGGATCGCGCGCCAGGTCGAGCGCATCGACAAGCAAGAGGGTGACATCGGCACACTGGTCGGGCGCATCGCCGAGATCCGCACTTGGACCTACGTCTCCTACCGTTCCGATTGGATCGAGGATGCGCTTCATTGGCAGGAGAGGACGCGACACGTCGAGGACAAGCTCTCCGATGCCCTCCACGAGCGCCTGACCGAGCGCTTCGTCGACAAGCGCACGGCGGTGCTGCTGCGCCGGCTTCACGCCAAGGACGAGCTCCTGGGCGGCGTGCGCGACGACGGCGAGGTCGTCGTCGAGGGCCTGCCGGTCGGGCGCATCGAAGGCTTCCGCTTCGCCGCCATGGCCGACGTGCTCGGCGAGGACGCGCGCCAAGTGCGCGCCGCCGCCGAGCGTGCGTTGCGCCAGGCGTTCGCCGAGCGCGTCAAACGCTTCGAAGCGGCGCCGGACGAGGAGCTTGCACTCGGCGACGACGGCCGGGTTGCGTGGAACGGCGTCGCGGTCGGCGTGCTCGCCAAGGGCGCGCATCCGCTGACGCCGGCGGTGAAGCCCATCACCGAGGCCGGGATGGATGCCGATCTCCGCGAGCGCATCCGCGTCCGCCTCGGCGCCTGGCTCGAGCGCCTCGTGGCGCGGCGCTACGGCGCGCTCGCGGGCCGCGCGCCCGCCGAACTGCGCGGGGCCGCGCGCGGCGTGCTCTATCAGTTGGCCGAGGCGCTCGGCACCGCGCCGACCGCGCAGCTGCAGAACCTCACCGCCACGCTCGCGCCCGAGGATCGTAAGGCGCTCGCCAAGCTCGGCGTGCGCTTCGGTACCGAAACCGTCTACATGCCGCGGCTCCAGAACGGCCCGGTGATGAAATTGGGCGCGCTGCTATGGGCGCTCTTCAACGGCCGCGCGCTCGAAGCGCTGCCCGAGCTGCCGAACGGGCCGCGCGCCTGGATC
>JBKOUH010000422.1:0-9909 GCA_046723285.1 Pseudomonadota bacterium | reverse complement strand
GCCCAGGCCTATGACGCCGTATTCCTGCTCGATAGCGGCATCCGCGCCGTCGGCGGAAAACTCGACGACAAGGCCGCTTTGGTCCGGGCCATGCGCAAAGCCGACTTTCCCACGGTCCGTGGCCACATAAAGTTCAACGTGAACAACTTCCCGATCCAGGACTTTCTCAAGCTTGAAGTCGCGCCGGGAGCGGACGGCAAGCCCGCGATCCGCGGTGTCGGCGTCGCGGTGAAGGATCACAAGGACGCCTACTTCGGCGCCTGCAAGCTGACTTGGTGAGGTGGCGCTCTATTCGGCTGCCTGCTAACGGCGCTCAATCAAGATCACTGATGCTGCGCCATTGTCCCTTCGCGTGACTCTGTAACAGCCACCGAGCGCACTTTCGATCCAAGCGGTGGCGGGGTCGGCGGACGGGATCCAGCCAAATTTCCTGTGTGGAGCGCCGGCTCAGTTCTGCGGCGCGCCCGGGTGGATCACGATATTCTCAAGCTTCTCGACGTGGCGCATGAAGCGATACTTGTCCTCGACGCCGTCGGTGGGCTTGCGCTTCTCCCATGGCCAAGGGTGCTTGCCCGGCTCGATCTTTGCCACGATGTAGCCCATCGCATTGTCGCCAAGCATGCGCTCGAAGGCGGCCAGCGCCGGCGCGGTCTCGCGCACGGTCGCGACATTGATGCACCCGGCACCCTCCGCCATCTTGGCGAGATCCGTGTTGCGCGAGGTGTGCGTGGGCGGCCCGCCGATATTCTCGTAGATGCCGTTGTCGACCACGAGCACGGTGAGGTTCGGCGGACGCTCGCAACCGAGCGTGCACATGGCGCCCGTGTTCATGAGCACGGAGCCGTCGGTCTCGAACGCGATGATCCTCCGGTGCGGCAGCGCCAGCGCGAGGCCGAGTGCCGTCGTCGTCACCGAGCCGAGAATGCCCGGGAAAAAGGTGTTATCGCCGGGCGGGCGATAGTTCCACCAATCGTCCCAAAGGCCCCCGATCGAGCTGATGCAGAGATCCTCGGACTTCACCAGCGGCGCGATCGCCTTGATGAGATCAATCCTTTGCATAGGCGGGCACCTCCACGCAGTTGCCGGTCATGGCGAGCGCCACCGGCCATTGGCTGCCGTCGGCGTGCAAGAGAGCGCGCTTGATGGCGGGCTTGATCTCGGCGATCTCGCGCACGAAGCGATAGGGAATGCGCAGCGCGTCGAGGATCGGCTCCATCGTCTGCGCGTGGTTGTGGCCCCACCAGTTGCGCTCGCCCCACTCGCCGCGGAACGCCATGATCATCGTGACCGGGCAGTGATGGCTGTAGGCGAAGCGCGCGATCGGCTCTAGGGCCTGGCGCAGGCCCGAATTCTCCATGATCATCACGGCCTTCTTGCCGCCGAGATAGGCGCCGACGCAGATGCCGGGCAGCTCCGACTCGTTGGTGACCTGGACGTAGCGGATCTCGTTCTGCTGACGGAGCAGCCGGTAGACGCTGCCGAGCAGCGACTCCGGCAGCGCCGCCACGACCGACACGCCGGCCTCCTTGAGCCCGTCGAGGAACGTCCTCGCATATTCGGGCGTGTCCTTCGGCAAATCCATGGGCGTCTCCTCAAGCTGCCGCGGCTTCGGTGGCCGCGGCCTTGGCGGCCTCGTCGCGCACCACGCGCGTCACGTGATCGCGAAGGCGGACGAATTCGGGCGTCGCCTGCAGCCTGTAGCGGCGCGGACGCGGCAGATCGACCGGCACGATCTCGCGCACGCGCCCGGGATGGCCGGCCATGATCACCAGCCGGTCGGCGAGATAGACCGCTTCGGTGATGTCGTGCGTGACGAGCAGCACCGTCTTGCGGTTCTCCTCCCAAAGCTCGAGCAGGAAATCCTGCATCAGCGATCGCGTCAGCGAGTCGAGCGCGCCGAACGGCTCATCCATGAGCAGAACGCCGGGGTCGATCACGAGCACGCTTGCGATCGCGGCGCGCTGGCGCATGCCGCCCGAAAGCTGAGCCGGGAAATGGCCGGCGAAGGCCGAGAGACCGACGCGCGCCAAGATCTGGTCCACGGCGGGTCCGCGCAAGGTGCGCGCGCGATTGGCCGCGAGGCCGAGGCCAAATGCGATGTTCTGGCGGACCGTCAGCCAGGGGAACAGCGCGCTCTGCTGGAACACGACGCCGCGCTCGGGGCCGGGGCGGTCGACCAACTGCCCGTCGACGCGGACCGCCCCGCTGGTGGGATGCTCGAACCCGGCGACGAGATTGAGCAGCGTGGACTTGCCGCAGCCGCTGGCACCGACGATGGCGACGAATTCGTTGCGCGCGACGTGGAGGTCGATCGCGCTCAAGGCGGTGATGCGTCCGCTGCGCGAATCGAACACCTTGACGACCTTGTCGAGAACGACATCAGCCATCGTAGCTCTCCAGCCGGTTCCATTCGAGGAGCCGGTCGCGGACGAATACGACCACGCGGTCCGAGAGGAAGCCGAGCACGCCGATGCTGAGCATCGACGCGATCACGACGTCATTGCGATAGAACTGGTAGGCGTCGTTGAGGAGATAGCCGAGCCCGCTGCGCACGGCGAGGATTTCGGCGACCACGACGAGCACCCAAGCGATGCCCATGCTGAGGCGGAGCCCCGTCATCACCGAGGGCAGCGCCGCGGGCAGGATCACGCGCACCAGCATCTCGCGCTGGTTGGCGCCCATCATTTCGCCGGCCTTGTAGAGCGTTCGGTTCAACTGGCGCACGCCATGGGTGGAATTGAGCACGGCCGGGAAGAATGCCCCGAGCCCGATCAGGAAAATGGCGGGCTGGTTGCCGATGCCGAAGAAAATCAGCGAGAGCGGCACCCACGCCGTCACCGGCACGTTGCGCAGCACTTGGACGGTGGGGTCGAACAGCTTCTCGACGACGCGGGAGAGGCCGATCAGGAGGCCGAGCAGGGTCCCGAGCGCGCCGCCCCAAGCGAAGCCGGCGAAGACGCGCCAAAGACTCGAAAGCGTATGATCGGTCCACGAGCCCGAATAGCGCCCGGCCTCGCCGCTGGTGCCGAACACGAGATCGAACAGGACGGTCGCGATATCGGTGGGCGGCGGCAAGATCGCACGGCGATAGAGGCCTGCGGAGGCGAGGATCTGCCAGACCACAATCACCGCGCCGGGAAATGCGATGTAAAGCAGCAGATTGGTCAGGCGCCGCGAGGCTGCTCCTGGGTCACGATTCGGGGCCTGCTTCGGCTCGGCCAAGGCAGCGTCATCCTCTTTGAGAATGGCGGCGTCGGCCACGGCTGCGATCAGGCGGCGCCGCGCATCGCCGTCCACACCCGTTCGGCCGAGAACGGCATGACGCTGAGCCGCACGCCGACGGCGTGGGCAATCGCGTTACGGATCGCGGGCCCGACACCGATCAGTCCCGGTTCGCCCACGCCCTTGGCGCCGAACGGGCCGCTCGCCTCGGGATGCTCGACGATGATGGGGTGGATCGCATAGGGCACGTCCAAAGCGCCGGGAATCTTGTAATCCATAAAGGTCGGATTCACCACGCGTCCACCGTCCCATTCCACCGATTCGGTGAGGGCGTAGCCGATGCCTTGGACCACGCCGCCCTGGATCTGGCCTTCGACCGATTGCGGGTTGATCGCTTTGCCGACGTCGTGCGCCGACCAAGCCTCGATCACCTCGACCTTGCCGGTCACTTCGTCGATCTCGATCTCGACCGCTTGCGCGCCGAATACGTAGGCGCCGAGGTTCGAGAACGGCACGCCGCGCAAAAGCGCGCGCTTCGGGTCGAAGCCGGGACCGTCGAACATCAGCGCCGTGGTGCCGATGATCGGGCCGCCGACGACGAAGTGCGAAAAGCCGGCGACGGCGCCATAGGGCAGAACCTTGCCCGGCACGCCCTTGACGCCGACCATGCCTCCTTCGCGCAGCTCCAAATCGGCCGGCGCGCATTCGAAAATGATCGACGCGCGCTGCTTGATCTGTTCGGCGACGGAATCCGATGCGGATGCCACCGCGCGGCCGTCCGTGTAGGTGACGCGGCTGGCACCTGTGCCCCAATTGTAGGGCGAGGCATCGGTATCCGGATTGACGAGGTTGACGCGCTCGAGCGGAACGCGCAGCGACCCCGCGCAGATCTGCGCCAAGGTCGTGTCCGAGCCCTGGCCGATATCGACCGCGCCGGTGTTGAGCGAGAAGCTGCCGTCCTCGAGCAGGCGGACGATCGCGCTGGTGGCCAGCACGCCGCTGATATGCGAGAGACAGGCGACGCCGATGCCGCGTTTCTTGCCGGGCTTGGCCGGAGCAGGCGAGTTCCGGCGCTTGTCCCAATCCGATTGCTTGCGGAGCTTTTCCAGGCATTCGACGAGGCCGCAGGCCTCGACCTTCTGCCCGCCCACCCAAGTGTCACCCGGCCGCATCGCGTTCTTGAGCCGAAGATCGAGCGGGTCCATGCCGAGCTTGGCGGCGAGATCGTCGAGATTGGCCTCGCTCGCAAAGGCAGTTTGCGGATTGCCGAACCCGCGGAATGCGCCGGTGCGGAGCTTGTTGGTGTAGACGCCACAGCCGACGCTCTTGACGTGCGGCACGCGATAAGGCCCGCGCGCCATCAGCACGCCGAAGCCGACGACGCCCGGGCTTTCGTCGGCATAGGCGCCCGCATCGTAGACGGCGTCGAATTCGCGCGCGACGAGCGTTCCATCCTTTTTGGCGCCGGTTCTGACGCGCACTTTGGCCGGATGGCGCACGCGCATCATCGTGAAATCCTCGTCGCGACTGAGGATCACCTTCACAGGCCGGCCCGTGGCCTGAGCCAGCATCACGGCGATGATCTGCGTTCCGGGCTCGCTCTTGCCGCCGAAACCGCCGCCCACCCGAGTCGCGATCGCGCGGATCTTGGCCATCGGCAGGCCCAGCGCCTCGGAGATCGCCGCCTGCATCTTGAAAATGCTCTGCGTGCACGACCACACCGTGACCTTGCCGGCGGCGTCGAACTCGGCCAAAGCGCCGTTGGTCTCGAGATAGGCGTGCGCCTGGGCCGGGCTTTCGTAGACGCCCTCGACGATCACGTCGCACTGCGCCCAGGCCTGGTCGACATTGCCTTCGCTGACCGTCGAAATCGTAAGTACGTTGCGGCCGCTGAACTCGGCCGGGTAGACCTTGACGTATTTCTCGTAGTTCTCGTGCAGCAGCGGCGCACCCGGCTTCTGCGCTTCGTCGACGTCGAAGACCGCCGGCAGCTCTTCGTACTCGATATCGATCAAGCCCAGTGCCTTGCGCGCCGTCGCGAGATCGACGGCGGCCACGGCGGCGACCGGATCGCCGATATAGCGCACCTTCTCGCGCGCCAGCGCCGTCTCATCCTTGATGAAGGCGCCAAGATGATGCGCCGGCAGCTCGGGGCCGACGATCACGGCCTTGACGCCGGGCAGCGCCAAAGCGCGCGATTTGTCGAACGACTTTATGCGGCCATGCGGGATCGGGCTGCCGAGCACGGCTCCGTGCAGCATGCGCGGGCGCACCATGTCGTCTACGTATTGCGCCTGGCCAAACACCTTCTCGCCCACTTCGAGGCGCGGCACGCCTTGGCCGACCGCATTTGCGGGAGACTGTGCGCTCATGCCGGCACCCTCTCGCTGGCCAGCTTCACGGCGTCGATGATCTTGGCATAGCCGGAGCAGCGGCAGAGATTTCCCGACATCGCCTCGCGGATCTCGTCCAATCCTGGGCGCTTGCGCTTTCGAAGCAGCGCCTCTGCGGTCAGGATCATGCCCGGCGTGCAATAACCGCACTGTACCGCGCCGGTCTCGATGAAGGCCTGCTGGACGGCCGAAGGTTTGGCGCCGTCGGCGATGCCTTCGATCGTCACGATTTTGCGCCCGCCGCACCCGGCGGCCAGAACGAGGCACGAGCGCGCGGGCTTGCCATCGATCAACACAGTGCAGGCGCCGCAGACGCCTTGATTGCACCCGAGCTTTGTGCCGGTGAGGCCGAGCTGCACGCGCAGCGCATCGAGAAGCGTCTGGCGCGCGTCGAGCATCAAGGACGCCTGCTCGCCGTTGACGTTGAGCTCGACCTGCATCACCGCTCCTGCTTCACGCACTCAGGATTTTCAACGTCTTCGCCACGAGCCCCGGCACCAGCCCGCGCCGATAAGCCGACGATCCGCGCACGTCGTCCACCGGATCGCAGCGTGCCGCGAGCGCCGCGCCCAGCTCCGCGATGGCCGCGTCGTCGAGCTTCTTCCCGATCCGTTTCTTCTCCGCATTGCGGTCGCGCACCGGAACTGACCCCGCCGATCCCAGCGCCACAGCCAGGTGCGTGCAGGCGCCGTCCTTTCGAGCAAGGAGCGCCGCCACGGACAAGGTCGCATAGTCGCCGTCGACCCGCGCAAATTTGAGATAAAGGCCGCGCGCCCCGACCGGCGGCGCGGGAATAACGACGGCGACGACGATTTCGCCCGGTTCGAGCGCCGTCGTGAGATAGTCGCGGAAGAACTCGCCCGCCGGCACGCTGCGCCGCCGGCCGCCCGACGCAATCTCGATCACGGCATCCGAGGCGACCAAAGCGGCAGGATAGTCGGCATTGGGATCACCATGCGCCACGGCGCCGCCGATCGTACCGAAACTCCGGATCGCCGGATGCGCGATCGCGCGCGCGGCCTGGGCAATGAGCGGAAAATTGCGCGCGACGTCGTCCGACTCCGTCACGGCCTCGTGCGTGACCGTGGCGCCGA
The DNA here is from genome assembly GCA_046723285.1 of Pseudomonadota bacterium. Lineage (GTDB taxonomy): Bacteria > Pseudomonadota > Alphaproteobacteria > Bin65 > Bin65 > SBBV01. Next base: position 3,200 of record JBKOUH010000422.1, on the reverse strand, counting down.
TACGCAGCGCGCCGCCGGGGCCGCGCGCGATCGTGGCGAGTTCGGCGATGCGCGCGAGGCTCACGAGCGCCGGCGGCTCGACGAGGCCGGCATTGAGCATCGCCACCAGCGTCTGCCCGCCCGCGATACAGCGCGCGCCCTCGATGTCGGCGAGCAGCCTCAGCGCGCGATCGAGCGATTCGGGCTCGTGATACGCGAGCGGCGTCATCGGTACGGCTTTAACACTTGCCGAAACGTATGGGCCAATGGCCCTTGTCGCCGAACGTCATCCGCCTCCCTCCTCAGCGAGCCCGCAGCCGCGATCCGCCGCATGCAACGCGGTGCTGCGGACATTCAAACAGTGTCATCTTCAGCGTGGGATTGAAACGAGTCAAGCGCGCCTTCGGCGAAGCGGCAAGATGTGGTTTCGGACGGGCGGTTCCAGAAGAAGACGCCGCGTCGCGCGAGGGAGTTCGTCAAATAGCGAGCGATCTCCCGACCGCGATGAGTTCGCGCTCAACGCTGCCCGCGTATGAGGGCCGCGCGAATTTCGTGCTTGAGCAGCTTGCCCGTGGCGTTGCGCGGCAAGGGCAATTCGCGAAATTCGAAGCGGCGCGGCACCTTGTAACGCGCCAGCATGATCTCGCAGCGTTGCTGCAGATCCTGCAAGTTCGGTCGGCAGCCGGGCTTTGGTACGACGACCGCGCAAGGCACCTCGCCCCAATGCGGGTCCGCCAACCCCACCACGGCCACCTCGGCGATTTCGGGATGATGCGCCAGCACCGCCTCGATCTCGGCTGGATAGATGTTTTCGCCCCCGGACAGAATCATGTCCTTGGCCCGATCCACGATATAGAGATAGCCATCGGCGTCTTGCCGGCCGAGATCGCCGGTCTTCAGCCAATCGCCTGCGAAAGCGGCGGCGGAGGCTTCGGGATTGCGCCAATATCCCGCGAAGACATGCGGTGCGCGCACTTGGACTTCACCGACGTCGCCCGGAAGCAAAGTCGCACCCTGCGGGCCCGCGATTCGAATATCCGTGTGGAAGTAGGGAATCCCGGCTGATCCGGGCTTGCGCGCAACATGGTCGGGATCGACGAGTGTCGCCGGGCCCGCGGTTTCGGTTGCGCCATAGGTCTGCTGCAGCAACAACCCGCGCGCGGCAAACGCATCGATCAGATCCGGCACAAGCGCCGAGCCTCCGGACAAAATCCATCGCAAGCTCGTCAGGTCGGCCGTTGCGAATCCGGCATGCTCGCACAGCGAGCGCAGCATCGTGGGCACGGCGAAGAAATGGTTCACCCGTTCGGCCGCGATCAGTTGCAACGCAGCGCCGGGATCCCATGCGCGGGGAAGCAGCAGGGTCGCGCCCATGTGCACGAACAGCGTGACGAACGACAGTCCGCCGACGTGGAACAGCGGCGTCGGCACCATATTGACGTCGCCGTGCCGGTAGTCGTGGGAAGCCGCCATCGTTGCCGACGCCCAGAACATCTGGCGGTGCGTGAGTACCGCTCCTTTGGGCCGACCGGTCGTGCCGGACGTGTAGACGAGCACGAGAGCGCGATCGGGGTCGGACCGACCGGAATATTCCGGTGGGGCCTCGTCGGGAGTTTGCGCCTTGAGGGGATCATCGATGGCGTCAGCCGCGCAGACAGTCATGCCGGGCCTGGCCAGATCCTTCGCGACGGCCTCGAACTCGCGGCTATGAATGAGCAGGCGCGGTTCCGCGTCGCCCAATATGAACTCAATCTCGGGCCCGGCCAGGCGCCAGTTGATACCGCAAAGAATCGCGCCGATCTTGGCAACGGCGTAGTAGAGGACAACATACTCCGCGCAATTGCGTTGCAGCACCGCGACCCGATCGCCCGCCCGCACACCCAACCGAACGAGGATGTTCGCGGCGCGATTTGCTGCGGCTTCGAGGGCGCTGAACGTAAGCCGGCGTTGGTCCGCTATGATCGCCGGCCGCGCGCTGCTGAGCTGGGCACGCTTGGTCAGAATGCGGCCGATGTCGATTTCCATTGCGATCTTGCCGGCTAGGATCGGAACGGGCCGTCGCGTGCCTCAAGGAAGGCGCGCATGCCTTCCTTGGCCAGGATGTCGAGCAACCGTTTCTGATCGGGCGTGTTTGCGCCGATCACCAGCGTATCCGCCAAGGCGTGCTGACGGATCGCCGCCGTGGCTCCCATCAGATCATAGGCGAGACGCAGGCTGCGTTTCTTCATTTGCAGCGCGTGCGGCGGCACTTTGGCTAGGCGCTCCGCGAACGCCCAAGTCGCCGACATAAGATCCGCGCGCGGGACGACACGGTTCACGATGCCGAGGCGGTGCAGTTCGGCGGCATCGACGAGATCGCCCGTATAATAGATTTCGTGCACCGCGCGATTATGCGTGAGGAACGGCAACATCAGGAACGGCGAAAGAGCGCCGTGGCGGATCTCCGGCTCCCCGAGCCGGGCATGATCGGCCGCGAGCGCGATATCGCATGCCAACGCCATGCCCGATCCGGTGCCTACGGCGTAGCCATTGATCGCCGCGACGACCGGCTGGCGTTGATGCCAAATCTTGAAGAACAGCTCGAGGTTGGCGCGCACCAGCGCTTCGAGCCGGTCAAGCGGCACGTCGTCGATGGCCTCCATGTCCCATCCCGTGCAGAACGCGCGCGGGCCTTCGCCGGTGAGGATCACCGCGCGAACATCGTCGTTGCGCTCCAATGCGCGGAACGCTTCGATGAGCTCCCGGTCCGTGATGGTCATGCGAAGCGAATTGAGCCGATCGGGACGGCGTATCGTTACCTGCGCCACGTGCCCGCGGATCTCAACGGCGATGTCCTCGAATTTGTGCATGTCTTGCCTGCCAAACGACCGACGTTTCAATTTCCGGCGCAGTAAAGCGAGTCGACGCTTTCACTTGAAGTCTAGGTGCGCTATTGTTTGAAAGTATCACGCTCAACCGCGCGCCGCTACGCTTCGGCGGAATTTCGCGGTTGGCTGTGCGCCATGGAGGGAGAGGGACATGCGCAAATTCGTCTTGTCGATCGCCGCCACCGCCGTCGTCGGCTTTGGCGGCCCGCTTGGCGCCGTCGCGGGAGCGCCGGCCATCATCAAGCTCGAGACTTATGCGGGCCCGCGTCACGCGATGAACGCATTCGGATGGCCGGAGTGGATCAAGCAGGCGGAAGCTGCGAGCGGCGGCGCCCTCAAGTTCGACATGTCCTA
>JBKOUH010000055.1:0-2468 GCA_046723285.1 Pseudomonadota bacterium | reverse complement strand
GGCACCACCGGCGGCGCCGGCAGCACCCCCGGATCGATTGCGGAACCGGGGCGCGCGAAGTAGACCCAGATGTTGCCTTGCACCTCGCGTACGGGCGGCGCCGCGACGCGGATGCGCTCCAGATGCAGCTTCTGCTCCGGCACGAGCGAGGGGATGTCGAGGCAGCGGCCGTCGGCGGCCGAGAACTTCCAGCCGTGATAGCAGCAGCGGACGCCGTTGCCTTCGATCCAGCCGTGATGCAGCGGAATGCCGCGATGCGGGCAGATGTCGCGCAGCGCGAAGATGCGGCCAGCCTCATCGCGGCCGAAGACGAGCGGCTCGCCCAGCATCACCTTGGCGACGAGGCGCTTCGGCCTCACCGCGCGGCTGGGCAGCGCGAGATACCAGAAGTCGCGCAGCCAAATCGTCATCGCGGCCTGCGTTGGATCGCGGCTACTCCGCGGCCTGTTTGGCGCCCGCCGGATCGGCGGCCGCAACCGCCTCGACGCGCGCCGCGCAGTACTTGAACTCGGGGATCTTGCCGACCGGATCGAGCTGCGGGTGCGTCAGCATGTTCGCCGGCGCTTCGGTGTAGCAAAACGGAATGAACACCATGCCCTTCGGCACCGCCGTGTCGCGCCGCGCTTTCAACTCGATCGTGCCGCGCCGCGTTGCCACGCGGACCGGATCGCCGGGCTTGATGCCGAGCGCCTTGAAATCGGCGGGCGAGAGCGAAGCGACGGGCTCGGGCTCGAGCGCGTCGAGGACTGTCGCGCGCCGCGTCATGGCGCCGGTGTGCCAGTGCTCGAGCTGGCGGCCGGTGGTGAGCACCATCGGATATTCGGAATCGACCGGCTCGACCGGCGGCGCCGGCGTCGCCGGCACGAGCTTGGCGCGGCCCGTCGGAGTCGGAAAACCATCGCCGAACACGATATCGGCGCCGGGCTGGTCGGGCGCCGCGGAGGGGTAAGTCACGGCGTGCTCGCGTTCAAGGCGCTCCCACGAGATGTTCTTGAGCGACGGCATCGTCGCCGCCATTTCGGGATAGATCTCGTGCGGTCCCGCATAGTTCCACTTCAAGCCGAGCCGGCGCGCCAATTCCTGGATGATCCACCAATCTTGGCGCGCGTCGCCGGGCAGCGGCAGCGCCGGGCGGCCCATCTGCACCTGGCGGTTCGTGTTGGTGACGGTGCCGCTCTTCTCGGGCCAGGCCGAGGCGGGCAGCACGACGTCGGCGTAGAACGCGGTCTCGGTCAGGAACAGGTCCTGCACCACGAGGTGCTCGAGTTTGGCGAAGGCTTCGCGCGCGTGGTGCGCGTCCGGGTCCGACATCGCCGGGTTCTCGCCCATGATGTACATGCCGCGGATCTGGTCGGCATGGATCGCATTGACGATCTCGACCACCGTCAAGCCGCGCTTCGGATCGAGCTTCGCGTCCCAGAATTTCTCGAAGCGCGAATGGATCTCCGGCGTCTCGACCGACTGGTAATCGGGGAACACCATCGGAATGAGGCCCGCATCCGACGCACCCTGCACGTTGTTCTGGCCGCGTAAGGGGTGCAGGCCCGAGCCCGGCCGCCCGACTTGGCCGGTGATCATCGCGAGCGCGATCAGGCAGCGCGCATTGTCCGTGCCGTGGATGTGCTGCGAGATGCCCATGCCCCAGAAGATGATCGCGGCCTCGGCGCGCGCGTAGAGCCGCGCCACTTCGCGCAGCATTGCCGCCGGAATGCCGCAGATCTTCTCCATCGCCTCGGGCGTGAACGGCTTGATGTGCTCGGCCAGCGCCTCGAAGCCGATCGTGTTGGCGGCCACGTATTGCCGGTCGTAGAGCTGCTCTGTCACGATCACGTTGATCAGCGCGTTCAGCATGGCCACGTCGGTGGCGGGCTTGAACTGCAGCATGTGCGTGGAGTGGCGTTTCAACGCCTGGCCGCGCGGGTCCATGACGATGAGCTTGGCGCCGCGCTTGGCCGCCTGCTTGAAATAGGTGGCGGCGACCGGGTGATTCTCGGTCGGGTTGGCGCCGATCACGATGATGACGTCGGAATCCTGGCACGCGGTGAACGGCGCGGTCACCGCCGCCGAGCCGATGCCCTCCATCAGCGCCGCCACCGAGGAGGCGTGACACAGCCGCGTGCAGTGATCGACGTTGTTGGTGCCGAAGCCGGTGCGCACCAGCTTCTGGAAGAGATAAGCCTCCTCGTTCGAGCCCTTGGCCGAGCCGAAGCCGGCCAGCGCCTTGCCGCCGTGCTGGTCGTGAATCCGCTTCAGGCCCCTGGCGGCGACGTCGAGCGCCTCTTCCCAGGTCGCCTCGCGGAAATAGTCGAGCGGGCGCGCCGGATCGAGCGGCGTGTCGGCGTCTTTCCGCACGCCGGGTTTGCGGATCAGCGGCTTCGTCAGCCGGTGCCGGTGCTGCACGTAGTCGAAGCCGTAGCGCCCCTTCACGCACAAACGGCTCGAGTTGGCGGGACCGTCCTTGCCCTGCA
>JBKOUH010000509.1:0-4452 GCA_046723285.1 Pseudomonadota bacterium | reverse complement strand
GTGCACGGCGGTCGGGTCGGAGAACACGAACGGCTTCTTCAAATTCCCGAGCAGCGCGATCGTGATGCAGAACGCGACCGAGAGCAGAATCCCCGGCAGGATGCCGGACTTGAATAGGTCGCCGATCGACGCGTTGGCGATGATGCCGAAGATGATGAAGAGCAGGCTCGGCGGAATCAGCATGCCGAGCACCGAGCTGCCCGCCACGACGCCGACCGAGAAGCCGGGCGTGTGGCCGTGGCGCATCATCTCGGGCACGGCGATCTTGGTGAAGACCGAGGCCGAGGCGATCGAGGTGCCTGTGCAAGCGGCGAACACCGCGTTGGCGCCAACGGTCGCCATGCCGAGGCCGCCGCGGATGCGGCGCAGCAGCAGCGCGGCCACATCGAACGTGTCGCGCCCCATGCGCGTCGCGGACACGAAGAGCCCCATGATCACGAACAGGGGGATCACGGCGAAGACATCGGACGCGATCGACGTTGCGGCCGAGCTCGCGAGCAGCTTGCCGGCGACGGCGAGTCCCTTGATCGCCCACACGCCGACGAACGAGAGCAGCATCAGCGCTACGCCGATATGCATGCCGGTCTGGATCAGGACGAGGCTCGCCAGCATGCAAATCGCGCCGATGAGGAGGTCGCTCATGGCCCGCGCGCCGTATCGTCGAACACGCGCGCGAAATCGCGCGCGGCGAAGAGGATGTATTGCACCACGGTCACGGCCGACCCGACGATGACGACGGCCATGAACGGCCAGACAGGAATTTCGATGATGCCCGCCGTGCCCTTGTAGTAGTCGCCGGCGTAGTTCTCCGTGAGGATCGGGACGACGTAGACGGCGATGAGGCCCATCAGCGCGGCGCCGACGAGATTGAATACGCCGTAGAAGAAATGCGCGACGCGCGGGCGCGTGCGGCCGATCCAGGCGAGGATGAGGTCGTTCGAGACGTGGCGATTCTCGCGGAGCGTGTTGGCCATCTGCAGGAAGACGACGGCCACGATCGCGAGCCCGATGAACTCGTTGACGCCGGCGATCGGGCTCTTGAACAGCTCGCGGCCGAAGATGTCGGCATTCACCGCCACCGCCATGGCGAGGATGAGAAGCGTTCCGATGACGTTCAACGCCATCGTGAGCGCGCCGAACCACGAACGGCGCGGGGCGCCCGGCTCGAGCGCTCGGCTTCCGTCAGACGTCAGTCGGTTTTCGCGTTGATCGTCGGCCACGCCCCGGATTCCGCGGCTTGCTTGCGCGGCGCCGCGCTATTCCTTGTCCCAATCGCGCGCGGGCTTGGCGCCGAGGCGGCGCATCTCGTCCATATAGGCGACCAGCGCCTTGGTGCCTGGCTGGCCCTGCTTGTCGAGCTTGTCGGCCCATTCCTTGGCGATATTGGGCATCATCTTCGCCCATTTCACCTGCTCGGCGCGCGGGAACTCGATCACTTTGCCGTCCTTGAAGCCAGGCACGGCCTTCAATCCGGTTTCGCCGGCGTTCTGCATCGCCTTGTCGGCTTCGGTGCCCCAGAGAGCGCCCACCTCGCGGAAGATCTTCTGCACCGGCTCGGGCAGCTTCTTCATGCTGTCGCGGTTGATGACGACGGCCGCCGCGTATTGCGCGCCGAAGCCGACGCGGATCGTGTAGGGCGCCACCTCCGGATACTTCATGCCCGGGTGCGCCGAGGGGAAGATGATGAAGCCGTCGACGACGCCGGTCTTGGTGGAGTTGTAGTACTCCATCATGTTGCTCTGGACCGGCACGGCGCCGGTGCCGCGCATCCAGGCGAGCGCCGCGCCGGCGGTCGCGATCTTGCGGCCCTTCACGTCCTCGACTTTGTTGACCGGGAAGTTGGCAACGAGCTCGTAGGAATCGTAGCTGTTGCCGCCGAGCCGGATCTGGTTGAACTTTTCGTATTGCTGCGCGAATTCGGGGAAGGTCGCGTGCAGCTTGTTGATCGCCTTGCTCACCATCGAGACGTCGGTCGAGACGAACGGCACGACGAAGGTAATGTTCTCGAGCGGCAGCTTGTCGGGGAAGAAGATGGTGGGCGTGAAGCCGACATCGGCGATGCCGTCCTTGATGCCGTCGAGCATTTGGTAGGGCTTCAGGAGCGAGCCGGCATAGGCCTCCTTCCACTGGATCTCGACCTTGAGCCCGGCATCCTTGATGCGCTTGTTGACCTCGGGGATGAAGAACTCGCCGACGAGCCCCAGCGGCTTCATCGCCCGCGTGGCTTGCCCGGCGGCGACGGTGAGGCTGATCTTCTCCTGGGCCGAGGCGCCGGCGGCCGTCAGGATCGCGGCGGCGCAGGCAAGCGTGAGCGTGTGGCTACGCATGGTGTTGTTCCTCCCTGAATCGTTCGGCGCTGCCCGCGAAATCGCGCGCGCGGCGCGGCTGTTCTTATTGCGGGCCGAGCAAATCGCAGTCTCGCCGGGGCGTCAAGCTTGCCACCCCGGCGCGAGGCCAAAGCGCGCCACGTGGGCCGTCGCCCAACGGCATTGACCCGGTTCATTCCATGCGGCTTTGTCGTGCGCGAGAGGGGAGGGCGCATGGCCGATCGTGAATTCCGCGTCGCCGCGCCGGCAGCCGCGTTCCTTGGCTAGGTCGGCGCCGATCCCGCGCGCATCTACACGATGGGCCAATCGGCCGGCGGTTCGGTCGCAATGTTCGCGGCCGCGCTCGATACGCGTATCGCCGGGGCGCCCGCTTGCGGCTGGCTCGGCTTCATCCGTGCGCACCTACACATGACTTACCCGCGTCCCTCGAACGGCATCTTCGTCGCCTTGATGGTCAGCGTCAGCACGTTGGTGTCGAGCGGCAGGCTCGCCATGTAGGCGACGGCGCTGCCCACGTGCGAGACGTCCATCAGCGGCTCGGGCATGATCTGGCCGTTGGGCTGGGGAACGCCGTCCTTCATGCGCGAGCCCATCGGCGTGTCGGCATTGCCGACGTCGATCTGGCAGCACGCGATATCGTGCTTGCGCCCATCGAGCGCCGTCGACTTGGTGAAGCCGGTCATCGCATGCTTGGTCGCCGTATAGGGGAGCGTGTTCGGCCGCGGCGTGTGCGCCGAGATCGAGCCGTTGTTGATGATTCGCCCGCCGCGGGGCGACTGGCTCTTCATCATTTTGATCGCCTCCTGGGTGCACAGGAAGGTGCCGGTCATGTTGGTGTCGAGGATGGCCTTCCAGGCGGCGAACGGGAGCTCCTCGAGCGGGACCGGGGGCGTTCCGATTCCGGCATTGTTGAACAGCACGTCGAGCCGGCCGAAGATTTCCTTTGCCTTCGCGAAAAGCGCGCGCACCTGCTTCTCGTCGCCGACATCGGTTTGCACGACGAGCACGCGCGGGGCGCCGCAGGCCTTAGCCTCTTTCTCCACCGCGGCGAGCGGCTCGGGCCGGCGCCCGGCCAGCACAAGCGAGAAGCCGTCCTTGGCCAATGCCAATGCCGCCGCGCGGCCGATGCCGGTACCGGCGCCGGTGATGAGGGCGATCTTGGTCGCGGCCATGTCGGTTCTCCCTAGCTGTCGTCTCTCAGCGCCAATCGTCGATCGCGAAAACGCCGGGGCGGTTATAGCCGTCCGTGGCGGGGCGTGTCATCGCGATGCCGTTCATGGTCGTGCGATAGCCGGCGCGCTGCATGATCTCGTATGCCTCGGCGCGGCCGGTGTTCGTTCCGGCGACGACCTGCTTGGCGCCGCGCGCCGCCGCATAAGCCTCGCATGCCACGAGCAGGCGCGCGAAAACCTCGGCGCCGCGGGCGGCCGCGAATTTCACCAGCACTTGCCCCTCGCTCGCCTCGGAGCCGGCGCCGAAATGACAGACCGCGGCGCCTTCGATCGTATCTCCGCTTTCGAGCAGCAGCGTCTGGCCGAGGCCGTGCCGCGCGATGTCCGCGATCTCGGCCGTGACGTCGAGGCCGGGGAAGACGCCGTCGGTGAGCTCGCGGACCGCTTCGAGCAGATGCGGGCGCTCGGTCGCCTCGGCGCGCGAGAATTCGCGCGCAGCGAGGGGCGCAGCGCCGACGCTCTTCGCCATCACCGCCGTGATCCGCTGCATGCGGAAGCCATAGCTTTCATAGAGGCGGATGTGTTTCGGGCTTTGCGGATGGGTGAAGAGGCCGGCGAATGCGAAGCTCCCGGCGTCGATCAGCGCGACCAGCTTCGGCATCAGCGCGCGGGCGAGGCCCTTGCTCCAATGCTCGGGCGCCACCGTCACGGGGCCGAGGATGGCGACGCTGCCCCAGCGCATCATCAGCGCCGCACCCGCGAGCGCGCCGTCGAGATCGAGCGCCAATCCGGCTTCGGGCCAGAGCCGCCGGCGCGGGCCGACGACGTCGGCGGCGACGCGGAATTTCGCCGGATCGGGAAGCCCGAAGAATTTGCTGAAGGCCGCGCGATTGATGCGCGCGGCGGCCGGCAGATCCGCCGCCGTCAGCGGCCGCACCACGATATCCATGATC
>JBKOUH010000103.1:0-3529 GCA_046723285.1 Pseudomonadota bacterium | reverse complement strand
CCGAGAAGACCTGGGCCAAATTGAAGAAGATCCACGGCGCCGTCGGCAGCGTCCTCGTCTCCTTCGACGCCGCTACCGAGCCGACCTACGCGATCACGCGCCGCGGCGGCGATTGGAACCAGCTGCTGGCCAACACGGAGTTCCTCGCGCGCGTGCGGCGCGAGGGCGGCATCGGCGAGCTCATCCTCTATTTCGTCGTGCAGAAGGCCAATTTCCGCGAGATGCCGGACTTCGTGCGCATCGGCAAGCGCTTCAACGCCGACCGCGTCTATTTCCAGCGCGCGGTCAACTGGGGCACGTGGAGCGTCGCCGAGCACGAGGACCAGAGCGTCTGGAACCCGCATCACCCGCTCTATCCCGAATTCGCCCGCATCGTCGCCGAACCGATCCTCGACGATCCCATCGTGTTCATGGGCAACGTCGCCGACGCGCGCCGCGCGGCGCTCGCTCGGCTGGCGGACGCAAGGCACGGCGTGAATTGACAGCGCCGCCGATTTGATGAATCAGAGCGCCCGCGACCGGGAGCGGGCCTCGCCCACATGTACCCCATCGACAATCTCTACCGCGGCTGGCGCCGCCGGCCCGACGCGGTCGCGGTCGAGGACGGCGCGCGGGGCTTGAGCTACTCCGCGTTGGTCGAGCGCGTCGAGGCGCTAGCGGCGGCGCTGCAGGCGAGATTCCCGGCGCCCCAAGCTCGGATCGGGATCTGCGGCTACAACACGATCGAGCACGTGATCGCGATTCTCGCGGTCTATGCGGCGGGCCATACCTGGGTCGCCCTCAATCCGCGCAATGGCAAGCCCGAGCTCGACGCCATCATCGGCTCGACGCGGCTCGACCTCGTCATCGCCGACGAGAACTGCCTCGACCGCTTCACGCTGCCCGACGTGCCGCTCGTGCTCGGCAAGACCGGCGGCAAGCGCAACGACGAGACCGTCGCCGCGCTGATCGCCGCCCAAGGCGGCGCGCGGCCAAAGCGCCACGAGCAGCCATTGACCGCGGCGCAGACGATCAAATTCACCGGCGGCTCGAGCGGGCGGCCCAAGGGCGTCGTGCAGTCCTATCGCTGCGTCAACACCTCGATCGCGAGCTATCTCCACCATTTCCGCTTCGGCGCCGAAGACGTGAACCTTTGCGCAGCGCCGGTCACGCACGGCTCGTCGCACTATCTGCTGCCGATCCTCGCGGTCGGCGGCCGGCATGTGCTGCTCGAGCAGCCCAAGGCCGCCTCGATCCTCGACGCGATCGATAGCGAGCACATCACGACGGCGTTCATGCCGCCGACCATGATCTATGCAGTCATGGCAGAGCCGGGCTTCGCGCGCCGCGACGTTTCGAGCCTCACGCACCTCCAATACGGCGCCGCGCCAATGCCGCCCGATCGCATCCGCGAGGCGCGCGCGAAATTCGGCCCGTGCATCGAAGTGATCTTCGGCCAGACCGAGGCGCCGATGATGATCACGTGCATGACCGCGGACGAATTCGCCGACGAGCGCAACCTCGCCTCGGTCGGCCGCGCCACGTTCCTGATGGACGTCGCGATCATGGACGACAAGAGCCGCATCCTGCCGCCGGGCGAGATGGGCGAAATCGTCTGCCGCGGCGATCTCGTGATGAACGGCTATCTCGAAATGCCCGAGGAAACGGCGAAGACGATCGTCGACGGCTGGCTCCACACCGGCGACGCCGGCACCGTCGACGAGCGCGGCTATCTCTTCATCAAAGACCGCATCCGCGACATGATCATCTCGGGCGGGTTCAACGTCTATCCGACCGACGTCGAGGCCGTGCTGGTGCAGCACCCGGCCGTGCACGAATGCATCGTGTTCGGCGTGCCCGATGCCAAATGGGGCGAGCGCGTCGAGGCGGCGATCCAGCTGAAATCCGGCGCCACGTTCGACGAAAGCGCAATCCTCGCGTTCCTCAAGGAGCGCGTCGGCTCGGTGAAGACGCCGAAGAAGATCCATGTCGCCGACCAGTTGCCGCGGAGCGCCGTCGGCAAAGTCCTGCGGCGCGAGGCGCGCCGCCTTTTCGCGAGCCAAGCATGACCGACCAACCGCTCGAATCGCTGACCAATCTCGGCAGGATAGCGGCGCGCCAGCTCGCCGAGGTCGGCATCGCCTCCGAGACGGATTTGCGCAACGCCGGCGCCGTCGGCGCCTATCTCCGCTTGAAGGAGCATTTCGGCCCCGCCGTCTCGCTCAATTATCTCTACGCGCTGGACGGCGCCTTGAAAGGCGCGCGCTGGGACCTGACGCCCGAAAGCGAGCGCGCCGCGCTCCGCGCCGAGGCGGCGGCGCAGTTGAGCCGCCGGAGCGCCGCGGGCGCGCGCCCGAAGCGGCGGCGATCGACGCCTACTGCTTGATCGCGTCGCGGACGATGTCGCGCATCAATTCGCCCACCGCCTTCAGTGCCGCCTGCGACGCGGGCGAGCCGCCGATCTGCGGGCGGCGATAGGCGACGTAGACGACGCTGGGATCGCTCGCCAGCGAATAGACGACGATCACATAGGGGCAGAACGCGATGTTGGTGGGATCGGCCTCCATCATCTTGCGCGAGAGCGTCGCCGAGCAGAATTGCATCGCCTCGGCTTGCGCGTAGATCTTCTTGGTGGCGCCGACATCCTTGGCGGTGCGGTCGAGCATCGCGCCGATGTGTCCGGTGTAGTCGATGACGAGGCCGCGTTTGGTCACGGCGTTGGCCACGTCCTCCTTCACGTCCTCGTACTTGGCCTTGGTCTTGAAGACCATCATGAGGCCGCGGGTGTCTTGGGCGGACGCCGGCGCCGCCAGCGCGAACGCCAAGGCGAGGGCGGCAAGACGCATCAGCATGGCATGACCTCCATTGGACGGCGCAACTCTGGCGGCAAGAGCGGCGGCGGGCCTTGATGCAGGTCAGGACGCGGTCTGTCCGTTGCGTGGACAGGGTCGCCCCGTGCCTTGACCGGCGGTTGACCCGGCGCCTTTGGTAGCACAAAGGGAATGCCCGAGAGCCGGGAGCAAGTCATGAACCACAATCCTTTACGCCCCGTCACCGAAAGCGACATCCGCACCTACGAGCAGGATGGCGTCGTGTGCCTGCGCGGCGTGTTCGACCGCGAATGGACCGATCGCATGCGCGAGGCCTCGATCCGCTTCATGGAGAGCGGCATCGGACGGAAGCGCATCGTGCAGAAGCCGGGCGAAACCGCGCGCTTCTATTCCAACGTGTTCATGTGCGCGCTCGACCCCAACTTCATGGCGTTTCGCAACGAATCGCCGGCGGCCGAGATCGCGGCCACACTGATGCGCGTCCAGCGCGTGCGCTTCTGGTACGACCAGCTCTTCATCAAGGAACCCGGCACCTCCGCGCCGACGCAGTGGCACCACGATCTCCCCTATTGGCCCTTCCGCGGCCAGCACCTCGTCTCGCTCTGGGCGGCGTTCACGCCGGTGAACAAGTCGGGGAGCGGCGTCGAATACATCAAGGGCTCGCACAAATGGGGCAAGTTCTATCGCCCGGTGACGCCCGACGAGGACCCGGCCCTGTC
>JBKOUH010000304.1:0-4874 GCA_046723285.1 Pseudomonadota bacterium | reverse complement strand
GCGTGGAACTGGTCGCCCTTCCTGAGATGGATCGACTTGAATTCCGGCGCGAGCCCCTTGAGGTTCAGCGCGATCCGCAGGCGGAACGAGGCCGAGGACCGGAAATAGCCGTAATAGAGCATCGTCTCCTCCCGTTTTGCGTGGACGATGCGGGCGGGCGCGCAATCAAGTCAAGTTCGCCCGCTTCGCGGGCTAGTGGCGAAGCTTCGCTTCGCCCAAAGCTCGGCCACTTGGCCGAGCGACGATCAGCCCGGCCCGATCATGCGGTTCGGCAGGAACGTCACCAGCCACGGCACGAAATAGATCATCAGCACCGCCGTCACCATGAGCAGGAACATCGGGAACGCGGTGCGCGCGATGTAGGTGATCTGGCGCCCGGTCATTCCTTGCAGCACGAAGAGGTTGAAGCCGACCGGCGGCGTGATCTGCGCCATCTCGACGACGAGGACGTTGAAGATGCCGAACCAGAGCAGATCGATGCCGGCCTTCTGCACCGTCGGCAGGATGATCGCCATGGTCAGCACCACCATCGAGATGCCGTCGAGGAAGCAGCCGAGGATGATGTAGAAGACCGTGAGCGCGCCGATCAGCGCGAATTGCGAGAGTCCCATCCCCGCGATCCAATCGGCGAGCGCGCGCGGCAGGCCGATATAGCCCATCGAGATGGTGAGGAACTGCGCGCCGGCGAGGATCAGCGCGATCATGCAGTAGAGGCGCGTGGCGCCCAACAGGCTGGTGCGGAACGTGTCGAGCGTGAGCGAGCCCTGCACCGCGGCGAGCACGAGCGCGCCCAGCACGCCGAACGCCGCTGCCTCGGTCGCCGTCGCCCAGCCGCGATAGATCGAGCCCAGCACGAACAGGATCAGCAGCACGACTGGAATCAAGTGGCGGGCAGCGACGATGCGGTCCGTGAAGCTCATCCCGCGCTCGGCCGGTGGCACCTTCTCGGGATTGAACAGCGCCCAGACCACGATGTAGCCCATGAACAGCAGCGAAAGCATGATGCCGGGAACGATCCCGGCGATGAACAGCTTCGCGATCGAAACCTCGGCGCTGACGCCGTAGACGATCATGATGATCGAGGGCGGGATGAGAAGGCCGAGCGTGCCGGCGCCGGCCAAGGTGCCGATCACCTTGTCGTCGGGATAGCCGCGCTTCTTTAACTCGGGCAGCGTCATCTTGCCGATCGTGGCGCAAGTGGCGGCCGAAGAGCCCGAGACGGCGGCGAAGATCGCGCAACCGACGATGTTGGTGTGGAGCAGCCGCCCCGGCAGCCATTGCAGCCAGGGCGAAAGCCCCTTGAACATGTCCTCGGAGAGGCGCGTGCGGAACAGAATCTCGCCCATCCACACGAACAGCGGCAGCGCCGTGAGAGTCCAGGAGGACGAAGCGCCCCAGATCGTCACCGCCATCGCGTCGCCGGCCGGGCGCGTCGAGAACAGGATCATGCCGATCCACGCGACGCCGGCGAGCGACAGGCCGATCCAGACGCCGGAGCCGAGCAGCGCGAAGAGGGCGACGATCAAGAGAACGGCGACGAGGATATCCATCGGCGCCGCCTATTCGTGATGGGTCGCTTCGGCGCCGCCCTCGGGCCGCCGGCGCACGCCGCGCCATTCCAGCACGAGTTCGTCGACGAAGGCCACGAACAGCACGAGATTGCCCGCGGCCATCGCGATCTGCGGGATCCAGAGCGGCGTCGCGTCGTTGGCCGTCGACACGTCGTTGAACGTGTAGGACTGCCACGCGAGGCGCACGCTGTATAACGCGAACAGCCCCGCCAGCACCGTGGCGGCGCCGTAGGACCAGAGCTGCAACGCGCGGCGGACCCGCGGCCCCGCTTTCTGCAGCACAAGCTCGACGCGGATGTGCTCGCCGCGCTTCAAGGTATGCGCGAGTGCCAGGAACGCGCAGCCGGCCATGGCGAAGCCGGCATAAGCATCGGTGCCAGGGATGTAGAATCGCCAATCGAAGCAGAAGAGCGTAAAGCCCCAATCGACGGAAAAGAGCTTGAAGTGCCTGATGCCGATGCAGCCATAGGCTTCGCGCCCCGCGATCCCGACGACGACCCAGACCAGCGTCATCACCAAGAAAAACGCCGCCAGATAACCGGCGGCGTCGTAGAGCGAGTCGAGAGCGCGGCGCATTACATCTTCTTGTAGGCGTCGACGAGCTTCTGGCCGTCGCCGCCGGCTTTCTTCAGCCAGTCGCCGAGCAGCGTCTCGCCGGCCTTCTTCAAGTCCGCGGTGAGCTGCGCCGAGGGCTTCTCGATGCTCATGCCCTTGGCCTTCAACTGGTCCACGTACCAGCCGTTCTTTTCCTGCGAGAGTTTCCAGCCGCGCGCCTCGGCGTCGGCCGCGGCCTTGGTCACGGCCGCCTGCTCATCCTTGCCGAGCGCGTCGAACGCTTTCTTGTTCACGATCACCGCGTTCTTCGGCAGCCACGCCTGGGTGTCGTACCAGTATTTCAAGTGCTCGTAAGTCTTGGAGTCGTATCCGGTCGAGCCTGACGAGATGTACGATTCGACGACGCCGGTCGCGAGCGCCTGGGTCAGTTCCGCGGCCTGGATCGTCACCGGCTGCGCGCCGACGAGTTCGGCCAGGCGCGCCGTGGCCGGGCTGTAGGAGCGGAATTTCAGGCCCTTCATGTCGGCCGCGCTGTTGAGCGGCTTCTTGGTGTAGATGCCCTGGGGCGGCCACGGCACCGTGTAGAGCACCGTCATGCCCTGCTTCTCGAGCAAGGCCTGGATCAGCGGCTTCTGCGCCTGCCAGAGCTTCATCGCGTCGGCGTAGCTCGTGGCGAGGAACGGCACGCCGTCGGCGCCGTAGAGCGCGTTCTCGTTCTCGAAATTGACGAGCAGGATTTCGCCGAGCTGCGCCTGATTGCCCTGCACGGCGCGCTTGATCTCGGGCGCCTTGAACAGCGAGGCGTTGGGGTGAATCTGGATCTTGAGCTTGCCGCCGGTCGCCTTGTCGACGTCCTTGGCGAACTGGTCGGCATTTTCGGTGTGGAAATTGCTGGCGGGATAGGCCGTCGGCATATCCCATTTGGTCTGCGCGCCGGCGAAACCGGCGGAGAGCGCTACAACCGCGGCTGCGGTCGCGAGGATTCTCAGCATGACGTGACTCCTCCCGGTGTCGCTATTCCGTGGGCGAATGCGCACGGACCTGCACCTAACCCGCAATAGTGGGCGGGGAGGGCAGGCGCGGTCAAGGCGGGAGAGGCGGTCCCGGGGTTACTGCACCACGATCTTCGGCGGCGCGCGGCGCGCTCCGGCGGGGGCGAGCTTCTCCAAGAGACGCTTCGCGATCGCGCGGTAGGATTTGGCGTGCGGGCTCGCCGGCTGCGAGACGACGATGGGCTGGCCGCTGTCTGAGGTCTCGCGGATCGCGATGTCGAGCGGGATCTCGCCCAGGAATTCGACGCCGAGGCGCTCGGCTTCCTTCCGCGCGCCGCCATGCGCGAAGATCTCGCTGCGCTGCCCGCAATGCGGGCACACGAAGTAGCTCATGTTCTCGATGATGCCGAGCACCGGCACGTCGACCTTGCGGAACATGTTGAGGCCCTTCCGCGCATCGAGGAGGGCGATGTCCTGCGGCGTCGAGACGATGACAGCGCCGGCGAGCGGCACCTGCTGCGCGAGCGTCAGCTGCGCGTCGCCGGTGCCGGGCGGCATGTCGACGACGAGGACGTCGAGTTCGCCCCAGTTCACGTCGCGCAGCATCTGCTGGATGGCGCTCATCACCATCGGCCCGCGCCAGATCATCGGCGTCTCCTCGTCGACGAGGAAACCCATCGACATGATCGAGATGCCGTAGTTGCGCATCGGCTCGAGCGTCTTGCCGTCGGGCGTCGAGGGCTTGCCGCGCACGCCCATCATGCGCGGCATCGAGGGGCCGTAGACGTCGGCGTCGAGAAGGCCGACCGTGGCGCCCTCGGCCGCGAGGCCCAGCGCGAGATTGACCGCCGTCGTCGACTTGCCGACGCCGCCCTTACCCGAAGCCACGGCGATGATCGAGCGGATGCCGGGCGTCGGCGTCTTGGCCGGACCGTGTTGCGGCGTGCGCTGCTGGGTTGGAGCGGCGCCGCCTCCCGGGCCGGGCCGATGCGCGGTCAGCACGACCGTCGCTGATGTCACGCCCGGCACCGCCTGCACCGCGCGCTCGGCCGCCTGGCGCAGCGGCTCCAACGCCTTGCCGCGGGCCGGTTCGACCTCGATCGCAAAGCCGACATTGCCGTCCTTGATCACGAGGCCGCTCACCATGCCGAGGCCGACGATGTCGCCGTTGCGCCCCGGATCGACCACTTTTCGCAATGCGGCAAGCACTGCGTCTTCGGTTACCGTCGCCATGATTGAAATTCCGCGCCCCAGGGCCAAATATCGAGAACTGCTTAACACTTAGGCGGCTTTGCCGGCCGAATCCAGTACGCCGCCTTCATTGCGCCGCTATCGGGCCTACCCTATAAGCGGCGGCGTTTTAGCCGGGCGGCCTCAAGAACCCGTCATGCCGCACCGGGAAGGAAAGATCTGATCATGCCATGGAAGGACAACAGCGGCTCGGGCGGCCCTTGGGGCGGCTCGGGCGGTAGCGGCAACGGCGGCAACAAGCCGCGCGGGCCTTGGGGTAGCGGCAGCGGACCGGGCGGCCGCGGCCCCTTCGGAGGGCCGCCCAAGTTCGAGGACATGTTGCGCCGCGGCGGTGATCGCATGAAGGGCATGCTGCCGGGCGGCTTTGGCTCGCCGCGCGGCATCGCGATCATCGCGCTGATCGCGGTCTTCGGCTGGCTCATGACCGGCTGGTATCAGGTGGGCCCGAACGAAGCCGGCGTCGAGCAGGTGTTCGGCCGCATGACGGCGCTGACCGGGCAGGGCC
>JBKOUH010000417.1:0-4765 GCA_046723285.1 Pseudomonadota bacterium | reverse complement strand
GCAAGATGGGCCTCAAATACCTCCAGCTCGACGACGTGCCGCCGGCGCTGCTGTGCGACGCCAAGATCCAGCAGCGCATCGCGCACTGGGGCTGGGATTGGAAGACGCTGCTCGACAAATACATCTGGGCCAACAACGAAGTGCTGCGCGGCCGGCCGAACGGCATGACGGTCGGCGTCCATCTCTGCCGCGGCAATTTCCGCGGCCACTGGATCGGCTCGGGCGGCTACGAACCGGTGGCCGAGAAATTCTTCGGCGCGGTGAACGCCGACGTCTTCCTGCTCGAATACGACAGCGAGCGCGCCGGCGATTTCCGCCCGCTGCGCCACCTGCCGAAAGAGAAGTGCGTCGTGCTCGGCCTCGTCAGCAGCAAGACGCCGGTGCTCGAAAGCGCCGCCAATCTGAAGCGCCGCGTCGACGACGCGGCCAAGTTCGTGCCCGCCGAACGGCTCGCGATCAGCCCGCAATGCGGCTTCGGCACCACCGTCGGCGGCGCGCCGATGAGCGAGGACGATCAGAAGCGCAAGCTCGAACTGGTCGGGACGGTGGCGCGCGACGTTTGGGGTTGAACGGCCAGGCTATTCGCCGCGGATCACGATCGGCATGTGGCGGATGCAGTTCGCGTGCGCGATCGCGAGCACCCACGCGCCATCGCTGCTGGGCGTGCCGCCGGCCAGGCGCATATGCGCATCGGCCAGCAGCAGCGCGGGCACGATGACGATCGGCGTGCCGACAAGATTCTCGGCCTCGACGTGACGCAGAATCGTGCGTTCGAAGTGGGGCGCGTCCTCCGACCATCCCGCCAACCGCCCATCGCGATCGAGCAGCGGAAACCGCGCTTGTCCGATTTTGAGGCGATCCGGCATGACAGGCAGAAAACCTCTCCGGCTCCGCGATCGCCTGAGCGATCCGGAGTCCCGGCATGATGTGGGTTGGGATTTGTCCTTGCTCCGGCGCGCAAAGGAGAGCCGTGCCGGGCGCGAGCCCCTCATAAACGAGCGCGGGAAAACATCGCGCGATAACGCCCGATCACATAAAGCGGAGGCAGGCGCCGCTACGCGCCGCGGCGGAGTTTGTTCCGCAGCGCGGCAAAGACGGACTCGAACATCGCCGGCGTCAGCACGCCGGTGTTCGTGTTGTAGCGCGAGCAATGATAGCTGTCGGAGAGCGCGAGCTTTGCCAGCGCGTGAACGGCGCCGTGCTTGAAGGGGAACGCGGCGCGGCGTTCGCCCAGCGCCTTCAGCACCTCGTTGTGCGCGATCCGGCCGAGCGCCACGATCGCCGCGAGGTTCTTCATCGCCGCGATCTCGGCGGCCAGGAAAGTGTCGCGGCAGGTGCGCGCCTCTTCCGGCGTCGGCTTGTTCTCGGGCGGCACGCAGCGCACGGCATTGGTCACGCGGCAATCGACGAGCACGAAGCCGTCGTCGGCGCGGCGGTCATAGGCGCCGCGCGCGAAGCCGAATTTCGCCAGCGTCGCGTAGAGGAGGTCGCCCGCATAGTCGCCGGTGAACGGCCGCCCGGTGCGGTTCGCACCCTTCAATCCCGGTGCCAACCCCACGATGAGCAGCCGCGCCTCGAGCGGACCGAACGCCGGCACCGGCGCGTTGAAGAAATCGGGATAGGTCTTACGGTTCGTGCCGCGAAATTCCGCGAGCCGAGGGCAGAGCGCGCAATCGCGCGGGGGATCGGCGAAACGGATCAATGCTTCTGCGTTCTTCGTCACAACATCTCAGTATTGATGACGCGGACATTGTGATTGCACGGTAGCCGGAAGCGGTGGGCCGTCTACCCCCGCTCATCATCCCCGGGCGTCATCGCGGGCGCGGGTTCGCGGGGCGCGCTTTCGCGGTGATTCTCGCGCGCCCCTCCCTCGCGCGGCGGACGGCCGGGCTGGTGGGCGCGCGCGATGTGGGGCGCCAAATCGCCGAGATCGACGAAGATGTCGGCTTGGCGGCGCAGTTCGTCGGCCACCATCGGCGGCTGGGTCTTGATCGAACTCACGACGGTGACGCGCACGCCCTTCTTCTGCACCGCCTCGACGAGGCGGCGGAAGTCGCCGTCGCCCGAGAACAGCACGATGTGGTCGACGTGCTCGCCCATCTCCATCACGTCGACGGTCAGCTCGACGTCCATGTTGCCCTTGACCTTGCGGCGGCCCATGGCGTCGGTGAATTCCTTGGTCGGCTTGGTGACGAGCGTGTAGCCGTTATAGTCGAGCCAATCGACGAGCGGGCGCAGCGGCGAGTAGTCCTGGTCCTCGACGATGGCGGTGTAATAGAAGGCGCGGATGAGCCGCGCGCGGTCGGCGAAGAATTCGAGCAGCTTCCGGTAATCGATGTCGAAGCCCAAGGTCTTGGCGGCGTTGTAGAGGTTGGCGCCGTCGATGAAGATCGCGAGTTTCTCTTCCTTGTAGAGCTTATGGGCGTTCGCCATGGTCGAGCCTCCGAAACGAATTCAAACATGAAAGGTCGTGCCGGGGGCGCGTGAATGAAATTCCCCCTTCGCGCGCGCCCGTGTCCCCCTCTCGGCGCCATCCATAATATCGGCAAGGCGGCAAAGAACAACGTCGATTCATGTGCATTTACATCGCTTTGGGTGCGAATCTCCCGAGTGTTGCAGGCCCGCCACAGGCGACGCTCGAAGCGGCGCTTGCGCAACTCGGGGCGGCGGGCGTGGTCGTCCTCCGCCGCTCGCGTTGGTTTCGCTCGCCGGCTTGGCCCAACCCTGCCGATCCCGAATTCGTTAACGCAGCGGTGGCGGTGGACACGCCGCTGGAGCCCAAGCCGTTGTTGGCACTGATGCACAAGATCGAGGCCGCGCTCGGCCGCGAGCGCTCGCTCCCCAACACCCCGCGCACGATCGACCTCGACCTTCTCGACTACCGGGGTCGGGTCGAGGCGGGGCCCGAGGGGCCGATCCTGCCGCACCCGCGCCTCCACCAGCGCGCCTTCGTGCTGCTGCCGTTGGCCGAGATCGCGCCCGATTGGCGGCATCCGGTCAGCCGGCGCGCGATCGCGGAGTTGATCTCGATGCTGCCCCCGGAAACGGCCGCCAAGCTCCTCGAATAGGCTAAAAAAAAGGGTCAGCCGGCAGGTTCGCCGCACCTCACTTGTGTTGCTTTTGTGCAGCCCGACCCATATATAGACGCTTTCCAAGAACGTTTCCGAACTAGCTTTGGAGCGAGCGTTAAATGGCGCGCGTCACTGTCGAAGATTGTGTCATCAAGGTTCCCAACCGCTTCGATTTGGTCATGTTGGCCTCGCAGCGGGCCCGCGACATCGCCTCGGGTGCGCCCGAAACGGTGGCGCGCGACAACGACAAGAACCCCGTCATCGCTCTCCGCGAGATCGCGGACGACACGCTGAAGCTCGGCGACCTCAAGGAAAAGCTGATCCTCGGCCTCCAGAAGGAGAAGCCGCAGGACGACCTCGAGGAAGACACCGAGGCGCTCGACGCGCTCAAGGAAGAGTCGGCGATCCTTGCGACGGTCGAATCGCTCCAGGCCGCCGCGCGCGAGACCAAGGAGAACCGCGAAGAGGCCGACGCCGAGGATGCGGCCGCGGCCGCCGCCGGCACGGCGGAGCCGACGGGCGAGGAATGACCCGCCCCGGCGGAGGCTGCGCTGGCATCGCCCGGCGCCCGCTCCGCCGGATTGCTGCCGCACGCCGACGCAACGCAAGAGCGTCGCTTACAGCCAGATCGCGCGTTGCGCGATTTGGCAGGAAGCTCGGCCCTTGCCGAGCGTCTGGGTCCCCGCTTTCGCGGGGACGACACATCGAGTTGGCGGGGTTGCACCATGCTCCGCCAGTATGAGCTGGTGGAGCGGGTCAAGTCCTACGATCCGGATGCGGACGAGGACCTGATCAACCGCGCCTACGTCTATTCGGTCAAAGTGCACGGCTCGCAGCAGCGCGCAAGCGGCGATCCCTACTTTGCGCATCCGATCGAAGTGGCGGGCATCCTCACCCGCTACCGGCTCGACACGGCCACCATCGTGACGGCGCTGCTGCACGACACGGTCGAGGACACGCACGCCACGATCGGCGAGATCGAAAAGGGCTTCGGCGGCGAGGTCGCGAAGCTCGTCGACGGGGTCACCAAGCTCTCGAAGATCGAGCTGCAGTCGAAGGAAGAGAGCCAGGCCGAGAATTTCCGGAAGTTCCTGCTCGCGATGTCTGCGGATCTGCGCGTGCTCTTGGTCAAGCTCGCCGACCGCCTGCACAACATGCGCACGTTGAAATACATCCCGAACGAGGACAAGCGCCGGCGCATCGCGCGCGAGACGCTCGAGCTCTACGCGCCGCTCGCCGAGCGCATCGGCATGCGCGACTTCCAGGAAGAGCTGCAGGATCTCGCCTTCGCCGAATTGAACCGCGACGCGCGCGATTCGATCGTCAAGCGCCTGGAGTTCCTGGCGCAGCGCGGCGGCGACGTGGTGCCGAACATCCTCCGCTCGCTCGAGGAGCTGATGAAGGCCGAGGGCGTCGAGGCCAAGATCTCGGGCCGCCAGAAGACGCCCTATTCGATCTGGAAGAAGATGCAGCAGAAGGCGGTGGAGTTCGAGCAGCTCTCCGACATCATGGCCTTCCGTGTCGTGGTGAAGACGCTGCCCGATTGCTACCGCGCGCTCGGCGCGCTGCACAGCAAGTATCGCGTCGTGCCCGGTCGCTTCAAAGATTACCTCTCGCTGCCGAAGCCCAACGGCTACCGCTCGCTGCACACCGGCGTGTTCGGGCCGGGCGGCCACCGCATCGAGGTCCAGATC
>JBKOUH010000125.1:0-4372 GCA_046723285.1 Pseudomonadota bacterium | reverse complement strand
ATCCTGGGCGCGATGAAGATCGGCGCCTGGGCCGCGGTGCTCGAAGGCGCCGTCGACGCCGCGCGGCTCTCGTCCGCCGCGCGCGCCGCCTCGCCCGTGCTCACGATCGTCCATCAGAACAATGTCGGCGCGATTTCGGGCGCCGCGCTCGGCGTGGGCGTCGTGGTGATCGGCGCCGCGGGGCCGGAACACAAATCTTTCGTCGACCTCATCCGTGAGCAAGCTTCATCGCTGGCTGTCGCCACGGTAAGCGAGTCGGCGACCGCGCTGGCGGTCTTCGACAACGCCAAGATGCACACCATCTCTCATCGCGATCTCGCGCGCGGCTTGGCTTCGCCTGAAGGCGCGTCGGCCGCATCCACAGCACTGGCTCTATTGCGCGCGCTGGCGCAGGGCCGCGAATTCGCGCTCGCTTGAGCCGGAGGGGCCTGCTCACGCGATCTGCATCGTGACTCCGCCCATGCCCGTCCACCATTCGGGCATCGGCTCGTAATAGACCGCCGTGCCGGTGGCGCCGGGCACGGCGCCGGCCATGCACATCCAAGCGGCAATCTCGAGCCCGCCATTGCCGCCTTCCGCCAAGATCGCCTCGCGCGTCAGCGCGATGAGTTCGCTCGCGCGGCCGGAGATGAAGCGGTCGATGATCCTGCGATCCCAGTCAGCGTTTACGCGGCCTTCGCCGGGCACGCAGAGCCAATGCGAAAGCCCCCCGGCGCCGACGATGGCAACGCGCTCCCCTGGGGGCCGTCCTCGCTCCACGTAATCGCGGATGATCTGGCCGAGCCGGAAGCTGCGCCGGCACGAGGGCGGCGGCGACATCACGCTGTTGACGTAGACCGGCACGACCGGCAGGCGCTGATCTGTGTTGATCACGGCGTTCGGCAGGCCGAGCCCGTGATCGGGCTTGATGCCTTCCGCGCCGACGAGATCGAACTCGTGCTCCGCGGCCCATGCCGCAAGGCCCGTCGCGAATTCGCGATGCCCGGGAAACGGCACTTGCGGAACGCCGAGATCGCCTTGCGGCGTATAGGCGTCGGACAAGCCGACCGCGAACGGTATCTGCCGGTCGAGGCGAAAATTGTTGAGGTGATCGCTGGTGACAATCATCAGAACATCGGGCCGGCTCGCGCGGATGTGGTGCCCGATCGCGAGCATGCCGTCGAACACGCGCTCGGCGCGCGCCTCGACGCCGTCGGGCGGGCCGAGCGTATGCGAGGTGGCGGCGGCGCTAACGATCCGGCCCATGGCGCGCCTTCGCTCGCTCGAGATAATCCTTGACCGAGGCCGGCTTCAGCGTGAGCCGGCCGAGCGCCGCGAGATATTTGAATTGCATGTTCGGATGCGCGCCGATCGCGGCGAGGCCGGCTCTCGCATCGCCGCGCAGCGCCGCGCGATGCGCGTCCGGAAGAGCGAAGGCTTCGAACATCGCCTCCGGCTCCTCGCGCAATTGCCGCTGCGCGCCGGGATTGCCGGCGAGGCTTTCGATCAGCCGATACAATTCGAGCGGCGGGCGGGCGGCGGTCATGGTCAAATCCGAAGCAAATCCTGCATCGTCTCGAAGCAACGCGCTTGGTCATCGCCAGCGCGCGCGAAACTCGCCCTGTCGCATCGCCGCCGTCAATGCCGATTTCGCGCGTCGCGGCGCCGTCGGCGGCGCCCGAGTTGCGCCTCTGGGGACCCCATGTTATTGTATGCAGTATGCAACCGCGAGAGATCGCGCGCCGCCGGCGCGCGATCGATGCAGGCGCCGGGCGTGCGTGAGGGACCGGCCGTCTGCAGCGGTGCGCATCGGCGCATTAGGCCGCGACAGGGGGAGGATCCTATGAAGCTCTCGACGATTTTCGCATCCGCATTCGCCATCGCTTTGGCCGCGTCCCAAGCTTCGGCGGACATCAAGATCGGCATGACCTTGCCGCTGACCGGCTACGCCGCGAGTTACGGCGAAGACGCCAAGCGCGGCGCCGAGCTCGCCATCGATCAGGCCAACGCGGCCGGCGGCGCGAAGGGCGAAAAATTCCAGCTGCTGGTCGAAGACGACGCCGGCGCCGGCAAGACCGGCGTCGCCGCCACGCAGAAGCTCGTGAGCATCGACAAGGTGCCGGTGATCATCGGCGGCATGATGAGTTCGGTGGCGCTGCCGGCCTCGCCGCTCGCGCGCTCGAGCAAGGTCGTCTACCTCTCGACCATGAGTTCGCACCCCGAGCTCACCTCGCCCGGCGGCTTCATCTATCGGCTCGCCGGCTCCGACGCCGTGATCGGCGTCGCCGAAGCGCAGTTCATGATCGAGGTGCTGAAGTCAAAGACCGCGGTCGGCCTCTTCGCCACCACCGACTACGGCACGATCAATTCGAAGCTCGTGCGCGAGGCCTACGAGAAGGCCGGCGGTAAGTGGCTCGCCGCCGATCAGTTCAAGCAGGGCGCCACCGATTTCCGCACCCAGCTCGTGAAGCTCAAGGAGCAGAACGCCGACACGCTCTTCATCGTTGCGACCCACAAGGAAGCGGCGCAGCTGTTCCGCCAGATGGTCGAGCTCAACTGGCGCCCGCACGTGATGGGCACGTCGTTCCTCGACGATCCGTCGATCTTCGATCTCGCCGGCGATGCGGCCAATGGCGTCTATTTCGCCACCTCGGCGGCGCCCTCCACGCCCGAGTCGAAGAAGGCGCGCGCCGATTTCGAGGCGGCGTTCAAGACCAAGTACGGCAAGGATCCCGGCATCACCGCGCGCTACTTCTTCGACGCCACGCGCCTCGCGATCGACGCGATCAAGGCCGTGGGCACCGACAGCGCCGCGATCGACAAGTGGATCGGCGCCGTGAAGAACTACCCCGGGGTCACCTCGCCCGTCTCGTTCACGGCGATCGGCGACGCCATCATTCCGGCGACGATCAAGAAGATCGAGAACAAGAAGTTCGTCGAGACCGGTTTCACGCGGAATCCCAACTAGGGTCAACCGGGCGGCAAGGGCGGGCTGAAACGGCAGAGACCCGCCTTTGCTTTCGCAGATCTTCGTCAATTCGATCGTCGCGGGCGCCGTCTACGCCCTCCTGGCGTTCGGCTTCACGATCACCTACGGCACGTTGAATTTCTTCAACATGGCGCACGGCGTCGCGTTCACCGTCGGCGCCTATCTCTGCTACGTGTTCCGCATCCTTTTGGGCCTCGATCTCCCCTGGGCGACGGTGCTGGCCGTATTCGGCACCTCATTGATAATGGTCGCCGTCGATCTCCTTGCCTACGACCGGCTCCGCGCGCGCCGCGCGCCGAGCTGGGCGATGGTCGTGAGCTCGATCGGGGTCGCCATTTTCATCGAGGCCGTCATCTCGCTGATTTTCGGCAGCGATACGCTGAGCTTGAGGACCGGCGAGGTCCGCCCCGGCATCGCGGTGCTCGGCGCGATCATCACCGAGACGCAGATCGTGATTCTGATCGTGTCGGTGATCCTCGTGGCGCTGCTGACGCTCTATCTCAAGATGACGCGCATGGGCAAAGCGCTGCGCGCGATGGCCAACGATCCCGAGATCGGCGTCATAATCGGCATCGAGCCGCGCCTCACCTACATGACGACGTTCGCGCTCGCCTCGGGCTTGGCGGCGGTCGCCGGCTGCCTTGTCGCGTTCGAGACCGACGTCTATCCCACCATGGGCCACAGCGCGCTCCTGAAGTCGATCGTGGCCTCGATCTTGGGCGGCGTCGGCAATGTCGGCGGCGCCGTGTTCGGCGGCCTGTTCCTCGCGGCCGCCGAGAATTTCGGCGTCTGGAAGCTCAGCTCGAGCTGGCAGGACGGCATCGCGCTCACCCTGCTGCTGCTGTTCATGCTGGCGCAGCGGTCCAAAAGCATGCTGCTCGGGAAATAGCGCGATGGATATCGTCTTCCATCTCGTCATTATGAGCGGCATCTACATGATTCTGGCGCTCAGCCTGAATCTGCTGATCGGCTACGCCGGCCTCTTCTCGGTCGGCCATGGCGCGTTCTATGGCATCGGCGCATACGCCGCGGCGATTCTGTCGACGCGGTACGGACTGCCGTTCTGGCTCGAGATCTTCGCCGCCAGCGCCGTCGCCGGTCTGGTCGGCTACGTCCTCGGCCGGCCGATCTTGCGCCTGCGCGGCGATCACCTGGCGCTGGCGACGTTCGGCCTCGCCGTCATCGCGTTTTCCATCTTCACCAATTGGAGCGACTTGACGCGCGGCCCGCTCGGCATCCGCGGCATTCCGAAGGTCACGATCTTCGCGTTCGCGCTCGAGCCGCTCTGGTCCTACGCGGTTCTGGTGATGGCGTGCGTGGCGATCACTCTGCTGTTCCTCTGGCGGAGGACTCACTCGCCGTTCGGCAAGGTGCTGGAGGCGATCCGCGAGGACGACGTCGCCG
>JBKOUH010000059.1:0-6947 GCA_046723285.1 Pseudomonadota bacterium | reverse complement strand
ACCGGAAAGCGCACGGCGCCGACATAGACGCCTTCTTTCATCAGCGCGCGGCTCACGGCGGCGGCTTTCTCTTCATCGCCGATCATGATCGGCGTGATCGGACTGTCGCCGCCGAGCAGCTTGAAGCCGAGCTCGGCGAGGCCGGCGCGGAGCCGCTGCGTGTTGTCGGCGAGGCGGCGGACCAGCGTGTCGTCGCGCATCGCGATCTCGACGGCGGCGAGGGCACCCGCGGCGGCGCTCGGGCTGATCGCGGTCGTGAACATGAAGAAGCGGCCGCGATCGTGCAGCTCGCGGATGTGCGCGGCGGGGCCGGCCACGTATCCGCCGGCAAACGCGCCGAAGGCCTTGGAGAGCGTGCCGGTATAGAGGTCGACTTCGCCCTCGCAGCCGCGAAGCGCTGCCGTGCCGCGCCCGCCGGGCCCGATCACGCCGGCGGCGTGGCTCTCGTCGACGACGAGCGTGGCGCCGTGGCGGCGGCGCACCCGAATGAGCGCCGGCAGATCGGCGGCGTCGCCCTCCATGCTGAAAACGCCGTCGGTGATGACGAGCTTCTTGCCCGCGCCGGGCTCGGCGAGCTGCGCTTCGAGATGCGCAAAGTCGGCATGATTGTAGACGCGGCTCTCGGCGGCGCTGAGGCGGCAGCCATCGATGATGCTGGCGTGGTTGAGCCGGTCGCTGAAGATGCGGTCGCCGGCGCCGACCAGCGTGCAGGCGACGGCGACGTTGGCCGAGGTGCAGGAGTTGAACAGCAGCGCCGATTCGGTGCGGTGGAACTTGGCCAGCGCGGCGCAAAGCGCGTCGTTGATCGGCGTCGTGGCGAGCGGCGGATTGAGCGCCGGGCCGGCGCCGTAGCGGTCGAGCGCTTCCTTGGCGCGCGCGATCACCTCGGGGTGGTTGGCAAGCCCCAGGTAATTGTTGGAGCCGAGGACGATGACCGCGCGCCCGTCCAGGTTCGCGCGCGCGCCGTTAGGCCCGCCCAAGACCGGCTTCTGCGACCGGCCGGTTTGTGTCGGTGCGTAGTCCATGCGTCAACGATCCGCGGAAACGTGTAGGGGCGGGTTTTAAACCCGCCCCTACGGCTTTCAAGTCAAGGGCGTGCGCGGTGCTTACGCGGGCACCGGCACCTTGGGCAGGCCGGCGAGGGCCATCGCCAGCTCCTGCTGGCTGTAGTCCTCGTCCTTGAGCTTGCCGGCGGTGAAGTCGGCGTAGGACTGCATGTCGAAATTGCCGTGGCCGCAGAGGTTGAAGAGGATGGTCTTCTTCTTGCCCTCGCGCTTGGCCTGCAGCGCCACGTCGATCGCGCCTTTCACCGCGTGATTGGCCTCGGGCGCGGGCAGGATGCCCTCGGCGCGCGCGAACTGCACGCCGGCCGCGAAGCACTGGGATTGGTGATAGGCCGTGCCCTTGATGTAGCCCTCCTCAACGAGCTGGCTCACCAGCGGCGCCATGCCGTGATAGCGCAACCCGCCGGCATGGAAGCCCGGCGGCACGAAGGCCGAGCCCAGCGTGTGCATCTTGACCAGCGGTGTCATCTTGCCGGTGTCGCCGAAGTCGTAGGCGTACTTGCCGCGCGTGATCGACGGGCAGGCCGCCGGTTCGACCGCGATGACGTCGAGCTTCTTGCCACCGCGCAGCATCTCGCCGATGAACGGAAACGCGATGCCGCCGAAGTTCGAGCCGCCACCGGTGCAGCCGATGACGACGTCGGGATAGTCGTCGGCCATCTCGAGCTGCTTCATCGCCTCCTGGCCGATGACGGTCTGGTGCATGAGCACGTGGT
The DNA here is from genome assembly GCA_046723285.1 of Pseudomonadota bacterium. Classification (GTDB taxonomy): domain Bacteria; phylum Pseudomonadota; class Alphaproteobacteria; order Bin65; family Bin65; genus SBBV01. The sequence goes on along the minus strand of JBKOUH010000059.1, from coordinate 5,167 downwards.
TCAGCACCGAGCCCAGCGAATATTTGGTGTCGTCGCGCTGCACCGCGCGCTCGACCGCCTCGGAGATCGCGATGCCGAGCGAGCCGGTGGAGTTGGGGTTCTGCGCCAGGATCGCGCGGCCCGCATTGGTCACCTCGGACGGGCTCGCGTAGACGGTCGCCCCGAAGGTCTCCATGAAGGCGCGGCGATAAGGCTTCTGCTGATACGAGACCTTCACCATGAAGACCTCGACCTCGAGCCCGAAGAAGGCGCCCGCGAGCGCGAGCGACGAGCCCCACTGGCCCGCGCCGGTCTCGGTGGTGAGGCGCTTCACGCCCTCGACCTTGTTGTAGAAGGCCTGGGCGACCGCGGTATTGGGCTTGTGGCTGCCCGCGGGGCTCACGCCCTCATACTTGTAGTAAATCTTGGCCGGCGTATCGAGCGCCTCTTCCAAACGGCGCGCGCGATAGAGCGGCGAGGGCCGCCACTGGCGATAGATGTTGCGCACCGGCTTCGGGATATCGATGTAGCGCTCCTGCGAAACCTCCTGGAGGACGATCTCCTGCGGGAACAGCGGCGCCAGATCGGCGGGGCCGACCGGCTGCATCGTGCCGGGATGGATCACCGGCGCTGGCGGGTTCTTCAAGTCCGCCATGATGTTGTACCACTGCTTCGGCATCTCCTCTTCCGCGAGGAGGTATTTGATCTGGCTCGACATAGCTCGCTCCCTTTCTTTGCTGCGGCGGCGCGCCCAATATCCCCCGGTTGAGGCGTCGTTTAATGCATCATGCCGACAGGGTAAACTCTCGCGGCGCGGATCGGCAAGCAATCGCTTGCCGCAGCGATATCGCGATTTGGAGGCAGTCAAGAATGGCCGAACAGAAGGGCCGGGAGCCCAAGAGCGGCATGGCGGAGCTGGAGGGCCGGCTCGCCGGCGAGCGCTTCCACGCCGATTTCCGCGACCGCATGACCTATGGCGACTATCTCCAGCTCGACAAAGTCCTGAACGCGCAGACGCTCGTCACCGGCACGCACGACGAGATGCTGTTCATCATCATCCATCAAGCCAAGGAGCTTTGGATGAAACTGATGATCAACGAGCTCGAGGCGGCGCTGCCGCTGGTGCGCGCCGGCGAGCTCCGGCCGGCGTTCAAGATGTTCGCGCGCGTCAAGCGCATCTTCGACAACCTCATCCAGTCCTGGGCGATCCTCAACACGATGACGCCCGCGGACTACATGCGCTTCCGCGATGGGCTCGGAACCTCGTCCGGATTCCAGTCGTTCCAGTACCGCTCGATCGAGTTCATCCTCGGCAACAAGAACCGCGCGACCATGAAGGTGCACGAGCACCGTCCCGACATTTACGCCCGCCTCACCGCGCTCATGGAGCGGCCGAGCATCTACGACGAGGCCGTGATCCTGATGAAGAAGCGCGGCTTCGCGATCGACAAAGAGTGCGTCGAGCGCGATTGGAGCCAGATGCGCGAGCCCAACGCCTCGGTCATCGCGGCCTGGCGCCGCGTTTACCAGGACGTCGATACGCATTGGGATCTCTACGAGCTCGCCGAGAGCCTGATGGACGTCGACGATCTTTTCCAAACGTGGCGCTTCCGCCACGCCAATACGGTCGAGCGCGTGATCGGCAGCAAGCCGGGCACCGGCGGCACCTCGGGCGCCCCATACCTACGCAAGCAGATCGGGATACGGTTGTTCGAAGAGCTGTGGGCGGTCAGGACCGATCTCTGATAGGCTGAATTCATGAACCCCATTGCAGGAACAGCGACGACAATGACCAAAGCCAGCGATTTCTTCTCCCGCGATTATGCCGACGCGCGCAAGCGCTTCACCGAGGCGGCCAAGGCCGCCGGGTTCACGCCCGAGCGGTTCATGAATTCCAAGGCCAAGGGGCCGCGGAGCGAGGAGCTTTCGACCGATGTCGTGCGCATCGGCCCCAAGAACGCCGAGAACGTGATCTTCGTCACCAGCGGCACGCACGGCGTCGAGGGCTTCTGCGGCTCGGGCCCGCAGGTGGGGTGGCTCGCGACCGGCGTCTACAAGGAAGCGCCGAAGAACACCGCCATCGTCCTCATCCATGCGATCAACCCGCACGGCTTCGCGCACGAGCGGCGCGTCAACGAGGACAATGTCGATCTCAATCGCAATTTCCGCGATCACGGCACGCCGCCGCCGCACAACACGGCCTATGCCGAGATCCACAATCTCCTGATCCCCGCCGATTGGGATGGCCAGGCGCGCAAGAAGGCCGACGAAGACATCGCGAAATACATCGCCGTGCGCGGCGAGCGGACCTTCCAGGCGGCCGTCAGCACCGGGCAGTGGGAATATGCCGACGGGCTCTTTTATGGCGGCAAAGGCCCGGTCTGGTCGAATCAGACCTGGCGCCGGCTCATCCGCGAGCACGCCGCCGGCGCGCGCCGCATCGTGCAGCTCGATTTCCACACCGGGCTCGGCGCCTATGGCGATTGCGAAGTGATCTTCGGCGCCAACAAGGCGAAGAAGGAAGACTTGGCGCGCGCCCGCCGCTGGTGGGGCCGCGTCACCTACACCGCCGACGGCGACTCGGTTTCGGCGGACGTCCAGGGCGTCAATCCGGGCGCCATCGTCGAAGAAGTGCCCAATGCCGAAGTCACGGCGGTGGCGCTCGAATATGGCGTCGTGCCGGTGATGGATACGCTGGGCGCGCTCCGCGCCGATCACTGGCTTTACAGCCGCGGCGGCGGCGACACCTCCTCGGCCCTCGGCAAGAAGATCAAGCTGCAGATCCGCAACGGCTTCTACGGCGAGACCGACGATTGGAAGGAACGGATCTACGCCAAGGGCACCGAGGTGCTGCGCCAGAGCTTCAAGGGGCTGCAGTCGTAGCCGCGCTGTTTCTCTTTCGTTGACTCACACATCGTCATTCCGACCGAGGCCCTCGCTCCTGGCGAGCGCCGACCGAGGAATCTCGTCGCCGCCGTCGAGGCGCGGGCGCGTGTACCGAGTTGTCGCACGCGTGTGCGAGATCCCTCGGTCAGCACGCGCCCAAGAGCGCACGTTTCGGTCGCGATGATGGGGGAGCGGTGAGTCACGCGCGCTCCGCGTCCTCCGCGACTCCGCGTGCCGCATTCGGCATAGCCGCACCTGATTGTTACCGTTATGTTGCGGCGCTGAACCTCACCGCCGCGGATGCACACCGTCCTCGATCCCGTCGTCATCGGCCTGCTGCTCGCCGCGGCGCTGATGCACGCAAGCTGGAATGCGCTGCTGAAGTCCGACACGGGCGACCGGCTCGCGACCTTCGGCGTGATCATGCTGACCGGCAGCCTGATGTCGCTGCCGCTCGCGGCGTTTCTCCCGTTCCCGCCGCAACAGGCGTGGCTGTGGCTCCTCGCCTCGGTCATCGTCCATAACTTCTATTACTTCTTCCTGTTGAAGGCCTACGCCACCGGCGATCTCTCCCACACCTATCCGATCGCGCGCGGGCTCGGACCGCTGCTGGTCGCGATCTTCTCGGGGCGCCTGCTCGGCGAGTATCTCCGCATCCAGGACGGCGTCGGCGTCGCGCTGGTCTCGCTCGGCATCTTGACGCTGGCGGCGCCGCAACGGCTCGCCGATGGCGAGCCGCTCTCGCACGCGCTGCGCGGCCGCCACCGGCTCGCCACGATCTATGCGGCGCTGACCGGCGTCACCATCGCCGGCTATCTCTTTTCCGACGGGCTCGGCGTGCGCGCGGCGGGGCCCACCTTCGAGCACAAGCTCTCCTACATCGTCTGGCTCAACATCTGCGAAGGGCCGTGGATGATCGTGGCCGCGCTCTATCTCCGGCCGCTCAGCGTCGCCACGTTCCTGCGGAAAGGCCCGCGCCGCTGGTGGCGCGGCGCGGTCGGCGGTGCCATCGCCACCATCGGCTATGCGATCGCGATCTGGGCGCTGGCGGCGGGTCCGATCGCGCACGTGGCCGCGGTGCGCGAATCCTCGGTGCTGTTCGGAGCGGTGATGGGCGCCTTGCTGCTCGGCGAGCCCTTCGGCAGCCGGCGCATCGTCGCCGCCGCCGTGATCGTGGCCGGGCTCATCTTGATGAACGGGCCGGCGCTGTTCTAACGGGGAACCGAAACCGCGGCGCGGCCCGAAGCTCGCTTGCCTGTATGACGGTCACAGCCTTTGGTCATACCGTCGCCACATGGCGCGAAAGCAAGCTTTGCAGCCTTCGGACGCCGCCGATAGCACGCTTCAGGCACCGCGCTTCTTCGACGAGATGCGCCGGCCCGACGGCGGCATTCGCACCGCCTATCGCGAGTTCTGGAAGCTCATCGAGGCCGTGCCGCGCGAGCAATTGCTGCTGAAGCAGGCGGAGGCGGACGCGCTGTTCCGCCGCGTCGGCATCACGTTTCTCGTCTACGGCGAAGGCGGCAGCACCGAGCGCCTCATCCCGTTCGACGTCGTGCCGCGCATCCTCGACGCTTCGGAGTGGCGGGTCATCGAGCAGGGCTGCATCCAGCGCGTCAAGGCGCTGAACGCGTTCCTCCACGACATCTACCACGAGCAGGAGATCCTGAAAGCGGGCGTCATCCCCAAGGAGATGAACTACCGCAATCCCGCCTATCGCCCGGAGATGCAAGGCGTCGATCTCGCGCGCCGCGTCTACTCGCACGTCTCCGGCATCGACATCGTGCGCATCGGCCCCACGGATTTCTGCGTGCACGAGGACAATCTCCGCACGCCCTCGGGCGTCTCCTATGTGCTCGAGAACCGCGAGGTGATGATGCGCCTCTTCCCCGAGGCGTTCGCCAAGCAGCGCGTCGCGCCGGTCGGCAACTACCCCGAGCGCCTGTTGCACAATCTCCGCGCCGTCTCGCCGACCGAGGAGACCGAGCCCACCGTCGTGCTGCTGACGCCCGGCCGCTACAACAGCGCCTATTTCGAGCATCTGTTCCTCGCCGAGCAGATGGGCATCGAGCTCGTCGAGGGCCGCGATCTCTTCGTGCGCGACGGCCAGGTGTGGATGCGCACGACCGAAGGGCCGGTGCGCGTCGACGTCATTTATCGCCGCATCGACGACGAGTTCATGGACTCGCTCGCCTTCCGCGCCGATTCGATGCTGGGCGGGCCGGGCATCCTCTCGGTCGTGCGCGGGGGGGGGGGGGGGGGTGTCGCTCGCCAACGCGTTGGGCGCCGGCGTCGCCGACGA
>JBKOUH010000180.1:0-8231 GCA_046723285.1 Pseudomonadota bacterium | reverse complement strand
CCGGTGTACAGCACCAGAGTCTTGCTGGCCACGATATAGACCCAGCCGCCCTTCTCCATTCCTATCCCCGCGCGTCATCCCGACCGAAGCGAGCCGCACTTGCGGCTCGCGAAGTGGAGGGATCGTGTTGCGCGTAACGTAAGGCGGTCAAGCGAGTCGCTCCGACTCCGAGTCCGATGCTCCTCACGATCCCTCCACTCCGCGCGGCGAAGACGCCGCACTCCGGTCGGGATGACGGGCTTGAGATCGACGGACGCTCATCGCACCGCGCTTTCGTATTTCTGGCGCAGCACGTAGCGCTGGGCCTTGCCGGTGGCGGTGCGCGGGATCTCCGCGATCGGCTTGATCCATTTCGGGATCTTGTAGGGCGAGAGATGCGCCTTCAGCGCCGCGCGGATGTTATCGGCGAGCGCCACTTCGTTGGCGCCGCCCTGTGGCGGAACGACGAAGAGCGCCACGCGCGGCAGGCCGTCGGCGTCGGGCCAGCCGACAGCGCAGGCATCCTTGACGCCGGCATGGGCGAGCGCCGCGTCTTCGATCTCGCCGGGGCTCACCCACTGGCCCGAGATCTTGAGCATGTCGTCGGCGCGGCCCTGGTGGTGCCAGTAGCCCTCGGCGTCGACCGTGTACATGTCGCCGCTCCTGAACCACGCGCCTTGGAACGCCTCCTGGCTTTTCGCCTGCGCGTTCCAATAGCGGTCGGCGCGCGACGCGGTCTTGGCCCAGAGGATGCCGGGCTCGCCGGCCGCGACCGGATTGCCGAGCGCGTCGGCGAGCTTGCATTCGACGTTGGGGACGGGCTGGCCCGAGCTGCCGGGCTTGGTCGCGTCGGGGCGGTTGGTCAGCAGCATGTAGATCGTCTCGGAGGTGCCCATGCCGTCGAGGATCGAAACGCCGGTCGCCTCTTTCCACCGCCGCCACAATTCCTCGGGCATGCGCTCGCCGGCCGAGACGTAGTGGCGGACCTGCTTGAACGCCGGTGCCGCCGCGACGCGCCGCTCGAGCATGTTGCGGTAGAGCGTCGGCACCGAAAAGACGAGCGTCGGCTTGTGGCGCTCGACGATGTCGGCCACCGAATCGGGATCGGGCCAGGTGTCGAGCAAGATCGTCGTGGCGCCTTTCTGCAACGACGCGAACATCGCGTTGCCGAGCGAATAGGCGAAGAACAATTTCGACGTCGCGAACACCGTGTCGCCGCGACCGAGCCTGAGCACGGAGGTGTAGTCGGTGGCGTTGAGCACGTCCTTGTGCGTGTGCACCGCGGCCTTGGGCGCGCCCGTCGTGCCCGAGGTGTAGATCCAGAACGCCATGTCGTCGGGCGACATCGGCAGCGGTGCGGTGACCGGCTCGTGCTTGCCGACCAGCGCCGTCCACGCGTCGCGATGCGGATTGCCGGCCTCGGCCAGGATCACGACCGGGCGCTGCGGCAGCCGCTCGAGCGCCGCATGCGCGGTGATCATGAATTCGCGGTCGAGGATGAGCAGTCGCGCGCGGCTGTCGGCGAGGATGTGCGCGAGATCGGGCGCCGTGGCGCGGAGATTGACCGCAACCGGCACCGCGCCGGCCGCCATCGCGCCGAGATAGGCGTAGACGAAGCCGGGATAGTCCTTCAACAGCAGCGCCACGCGCTGCTCGATTTCGACGCCGTGCGCGCGGATTACCGCCGCCGCGCGGAGCACGCGCTCATGAAGCTGCTCGTAGCTGACCGTGTCCCCGCGCCACATGAGCGCGGCCTTGCGCGCATGGCCCGCCGCGAGCGCCGGCCTCAGCACCGCCTCCGCGGCGTTCATGGATTCTGGCAAATGGGATCCCCGTGCCTCGGCGGGGAAGAATTAGCACATGGCGCGCGCCCGACCGCAAGCGGGCGAGAGGCTATGGAGACGCCGGCGTACACGGACCGGCACGGACGAGCACGGACTGCGCCGCGGCGCTGCCGTCTGTCCGTACCGGTCCGTGACTGTCCGTGCTCGTCCGTGGCCGAGCCGATTATTTCGGCTGGTCGACGATGCGCAGATACGGCTTCGGCGCCTTCCAACCTTGCGGGTACTTCTTCTTGGCTTCCTCGTCGGAGACCGAGCCGGCGATGATCACCTTCTCGCCCGGCTTCCAGTTCACCGGCGTGGCGACGCTGTGCTTGGCCGTGAGCTGGAGCGAGTCGATGACGCGCAGCACCTCGTCGAAATTGCGGCCCGTGGTCATCGGATAGGTGATGATGAGCTTGATCTTCTTGTCCGGGCCGATGACGTAGACATTGCGCACGGTCGCGTTGTTGGCGGCGGTGCGGCCCTGGGCGCCGCCGGCGGGATCGGCCGGCAGCATGTCGTAGAGCTTGGCCACCTTGAGATCGGAATCGCCGATCATCGGGTAGTTGGGCGCCTTGCCCATCGTCTCCTCGATGTCCTTCGCCCACTTCTTGTGGTCGTCCACCGAGTCGACGCTGATCCCGATGACCTTCACGTTCCGCTTGTCGAAGTCGGCCTTCATCTTCGCCACCTGGCCGAGCTCGGTGGTGCAGACGGGCGTGAAGTCCTTGGGATGCGAGAACATGATCGCCCAGTTGTTGCCGATCCAGTCGTGAAACTTGATGCGGCCTTCGGTGGTGTCGGCCTCGAAGTCAGGGGCGACGTCGCCGATGCGAAAGCCCATGATTGCTCCTCCTTGACGTTGTGCTTTGGGGGACTGGCGGGATCGCCTGCGCAGGGCGCCCTCTCCCGCCGCGTCGGGACCAAGTTTTTGCATTGCCCGCCCGTCACGGCAAGGCCACCCGGGCATGCGCGAAATTTTACGATTTGCCGTTAGGCTGCCCAGCGCGTGAATGTTTCGTGGGCCAAACCCCGCGTTTTTTCGCGCTCTGCATTGCAATGAATTTGTCTTGCTGCAATGCAACAAATGTGCCAATATGTTGTATAACGCGCTGGCGGTGGCCCAACATGTGGTTCTCCGCCTGAACCCTCCGCCGCCGCGCGCGGATGAGGGTTGTGCCATGCTCCGAAGTAAGCACTTCCACCTATTCCTGCTCAGCCTGGGGCTAGTTCTACCAGCGTCGACGGTGACGGCGCATGGGGACTTCGATTGGATCAACAAAGGGAAATACCGCAGCGGTGCCGGGGAGCTCTGCTGCGGCCGCGACGACTGCTACGAAGTGGCACCCGAGCGGGTGCTGCAGAACCGCGAAGGCTATTCGCTGCCGGACCACGCGAACCAAGATGGTTCGCCCATGACGATCCCCGGCACCAACGCGATCCCGTCGGAGGACGGCAAGTACTGGATCTGCAAGGTGGGCAGCCGGATGCGCTGCTTCTTCGCTCCGCTGAACGGATTCTAAACGCCGCGGGGCTTCACGCGCCCCGCACGCGATCGGCGAGCGCCAACGGATCGGCCGGCCCTGTGTCGCCGCGCCAATAGACGATCTGATCCGGGCCGATCAAGGCGTTGCCGCGCCCGTAGAGCGCGCGTGCATCGGCGTTGAGCGCAGCGTCGTCGAGCGTCAGCACATCGAGCGGAATGCCGCGCGCCGCGAAGGCCGGCCGCAAGGCTTGCGCCGCCGCGCTGTTGCCGCCCAATTGCAGCAATGTGAATTCCCGACCGAGACGATCGTAGAGTGCCACGCCGGGCGCGAGCCAGACATGCGGCGCGCGATGGCCGGGCCGCGCCGTCGGCGCATAGTCGTTGGCGGTGTCGGGCGGCGCCGGGGTGCCGTCGGGCCAGACCAGCGGCGAATTTTCGTAGCGAAAGCCGAGATGGATGCCGGGGATGAGGAATTCGTGCGCGGCATGGGCGGCGAGCCGCGCGCCCACCGCGGCGCGTTCGCGCACGCCTTCCGCCGTATCGGTCTCGATCGCCGGCGTCGCCGGCGTGGTTCCGACCGAATCGGCGAAGCGCTTCGACCAGGCGAGATTGCGCGCGCCGATCGGGCGCCGGTCGGCCTCGTAGCTGGCGAGGAGCCGCGGGCCGCCCCAGCCTTTGGCCATTGCCGCGAGCTTCCAGGCGAGGTTCACGGCGTCGTCGATGCCGGTGTTCATGCCCATGCCGCCGGTCGGCGTGAAAAGATGCGCGGCGTCGCCGGCGAGGAGCACGCGGCCCGCGCCGTAGCGTTGCGCCAGCAGCCGATAGCCGGCCGTCCACGGCACGAACGAGATCAATTCCTTCAATGCCGGAACTCCGGTCGCGCTCTCGACCAGCCCGCGCACGTAGCCGGCATCGACCGGACGGCGTTCGGGCAATTGGATTCCCCAGACATAGCGCTCGTGCCCATCGACGGCGATGCAGACCGCGCGGACCTCGGCGTTGACGACCCAATATTGCCAGGAACGCTTCGGCCAACGCGCTCCCGGCGGCGGCGCCATGCGCACGAAGGCCGAAACCATCGATCCGCCCATGAACGGGCGCACGACGCCGGCATCGCCCTCGAGCTCGATGCCGAGGCCTTTGCGCACGATGCTGCCGCCGCCATCGCAGCCGGCGAGATAGGCGGCCTCGATCGTCTCTGCGCGCCCGCTCGCGGTTTCGACCGTACGCACCCGCACGTGATCGCCGCGATCCTCGAAGCCCTCGCAGCGCCAGCCGAAGCGGCGCTCGATCGCGGGAAAATCGGCGAGGCGCTCGAACACGGCCTGCTCGAGGAACAGCTGCGAACCGCGATGCGCCGGCTCAGGGCCCGCCCACGGCCCCGCCCCGCGCGCGGTCTCGGCGATGGCGGCGCCCCAGCCCGGCATCGGCAGCCGCGCCAATTCGTAGCCGGCGAGCCGCGTGAAATAGGTGACGTCGGAGGGATAGTCGGGCGCGAGACCGAGTTCGCGAAATCGTCCTGCCACGCCGAGCCGGCGCAGATGCTCCATCGAGCGCGGGCTCGTCGCGTTCGCCTTGGGCCATTCGGTCGGCCCCACGCGGTCGTTGAGCAGCACGCAACGAACGCCGCGCCGGCCCAATTCCAACGCCAGCACCATCCCCACCGGCCCGCCGCCGGCGATGACGGCAAAGGGGCGCGGAGGCGCGGTCATCCGGCCGCCTTCGCCTCCATGTTCGCTTCGGCGCGCAGTTCGACGCGGCGGATTTTCCCCGAGATCGTCTTGGGCAGCGCCTCGCGGAATTCGATCTCGCGCGGATATTTGTAGGGCGCGGTCGTGGTCTTCACGAAATCCTGGAGCTCCTTGGCCAGCGCGTCGCTGGCCTCATAGCCCTTGGCGAGCACGACGTAGGCTTTGACGATCTCGCCGCGCAGCGCGTCTTTCTTGCCGACGACGGCCGACTCGGCGACGGCCGGATGCTCGATCAGCGCGCTCTCGACCTCGAACGGCGAGATGCGATAGGCGGCCGAGCCGATGATGTCGTCGGCGCGCCCGACGAACCAGAGATAGCCATCCTTGTCGCGCGTGGCGGTATCGCCGGTGTAATACCAGCCGTTCCGGAAGCAGCGCGTGTTCGCCTCGGGGTCCTCGAAATAGCCGGTGAACAGCCCCGGCGGCCAGGGATCGGTGACCTTCACGCCGATATGGCCGATCTCGCCGGCGGGCCGGATGCGGCCGTCGTCATCGATCACGTCGACGGTCAAGCCCGGCGAAGGCAATCCCATCGAGCCGGGGCGAATCTCCATGCCGGGCACGTTGGCGACGACGCAGATGGTCTCGGTCTGGCCGAAGCCGTCATGGACCGTGGTGCCGGTTGCGTCCTTCCAGACTCGGATCACCTCGGGATTGAGCGGCTCGCCGGCGCTGAAGCTGTGGCGCAGCGACGAGAAGTCGTATTTCTTCAAATCGAGCTGCGCAAAGGTGCGGTAGATCGTCGGCGGCGCGCAGAACGTCGTGACCTTGTGCTTGGCGAGCAGCTTCAGATGCGCGTCGGCATCGAATCCGGGCGCGGCGTTGTAGAGCAGGATCGTGGCGCCGATCTGCCACTGGCCGAAGATCATGCCCCAGGCCGCCTTCGCCCAGCCCGTGTCCGACAGCGTCCAATGCACGTCGGTATCGCGCAGGTCCTGCCAATAGCGCGCGGTGATCGCATGCGCGATCGCATAGGAATGCGCGCGCGGCACCATTTTCGGGAACGCCGTGGTGCCCGAGGTGAAATAGGCGAGCATCATCTCGTCGGCGCGCGTGCGCTCGACATTCGACGGCGCGAGCGCATCGGACGCTTTCGCGGCCGCGGCTTCGTAATGAACCCAGCCGTCGCGCGCGGCGCCGATCACGATGCAGTGCTTGAGGTGCGGGCATTTGGCGCGCACCGCGTCGATCTTGGCGGCATGCTCGGCGGTGACGATCGCGAAGCGCGCGCGCGACTTGTTGAGCCGGTATTCGATGTCCTTGGGCTGCAACAGGTTCGTGCCCGGCATCGCGACGACGCCGGTCTTGATGCAGCCGATGAGCGTTTCGTACCAGGCCGGAATGCGCGGGATCATCGAGAACGCGAAATCGCCCTTCTTGGCGCCGAGCCCGAGCAGCACGTTGGCGAAGCGGTTCGAGGCGCGCGCGAGATCCGAAAAACGATAGATCTTTTCCGCGCCGGTGTTCGCGTCGACATAGACGAACGCGGCCTTGTCGCCCTCGCGCGCGCGGCGGTCGATGCAATCGAAGCCGAAATTGTAGAATTCGGGGATCGCGAGCTTGAGGCCGCGCCGCGCTTGGGCGTAATCGGGCAAATCGACGAGGGGCTTCACGTTTGACTCCGGGATCGATGTTGGCGACGCAGTCTAGAGCCTCGCCGCACAGGGCAAAGCACTTTCGCGTGCGCGTAAGACAGGCAGCGGCACGCGCGATGATCAGCAGTCGGTGCGCGCCGTCACTGCGGCCGCGTTCTGGTGCCGCTATGATCCGCATAACACCCCTCCGGCCCCAGCCCATCGAAAGGATGTGACCCGTGATCGCCGCCCGCACCGCTATCCTTGCCATCGCCCTCGCCGCGGGCGCCGTCTGCCAAGCGCAGGGCGCGATCCGCGCCGCCACGACCGTCAACACGCAGCCGCCGGCCAAGGGCTACGTTCCCGTATCGAAATACCCGCCCGTGCGCCTCTGCCGTCCGCACAACGAGTATGGGAGTTCGACGAGCTCGCGTCCGCAGTCGCCCTACGCCGTCTACGTCTACTACGTCGATGCCCTGTGCCATAAGACGCTGGTCCGCGTGATCCGAAACCCCCAGAAGATCGTCAAATCGGTCCGTTAGGGGTACGAGGCAGCCGGCGCGCAGCCCGCCGGCACCCCTTGCATCCGCTCCGCTTGATTTGGCACCGCGACCGGCCTCATATCGCGGCGCCAGGATCAGGAGCGCGACCATGCCCGAGGGCACCGTCAACGTCCGCGAGACGCTGAATTTCATCGACGGCCAGCACACCAAGGGAAAGCTCGGCAAGACGTTCGAGAACGTCTACCCGGTCGACCAGACCCTGGTGAGCCGCGTCTACGAGGCCGGGCGCGAGGACGTGGACGCCGCGGTCTCCGCCGCGCGCCGCGCGCTCGAGGGCGAATGGGGCAAGATGGCGCCGGCCAAGCGCGCCGAGCTGCTCTACAAGGTCGCCGACCGCATCAACCAGCGCTTCGACGAGTTCCTGCGCGCCGAGATCCTCGACACCGGCAAGCCCGTCTCGCTCGCCTCGCACATCGACATCCCGCGCGGCGCCGCCAACTTCAAGATCTTCGCCGACACGATCAAGAACGCGGCCACCGAGTTCTTCGACACGGTGACGCCGGACGGCCAGGAGGCGATCAACTACGCGATCCGCCGCCCCAAGGGCGTGATCGCCGTGATCTGCCCGTGGAACCTGCCGCTCCTCTTGATGACGTGGAAAGTCGGGCCCGCGCTCGCCTGCGGAGACACCGTCGTCGTGAAACCGTCGGAAGAAACGCCCTCGACCGCGACGCTGCTCGGCGAGGTGATGAACGAGGTCGGCATCCCCAAGGGCGTCTACAACGTCATCCACGGCTTCGGGCCCAACTCGGCGGGCGAGTTCCTGACCCAGCATCCCGGCGTCGACGCGATCACGTTCACTGGCGAGACGGCCACCGGCACCGCGATCATGAAGAACGCCGCGGTCGGCGTGCGCGACGTCTCGTTCGAGCTCGGCGGCAAGAACCCGGCGATCATCTACGACGACTGCGATTTCGACGCCACGATCGACGGCATGACGCGTGCCGTGTTCGCGAATTGCGGCCAAGTCTGCCTCAATACCGAACGCGTCTACGTCCAGCGCCCGATCTTCAACAAATTCGTCGATGCGCTGAAGGCGAAAGCGGAGGGCCTCA
>JBKOUH010000513.1:0-16497 GCA_046723285.1 Pseudomonadota bacterium | reverse complement strand
CAATAGAGCCATTCGGGCCGGTTCTCGCTCAGCACCGAGGCGACCTGGCCGCGCTCGAGGCCGAGCGCAGCGAGCGCATGCGCGACCCGGTGCACCTTGGCGCCGTAGTCGCGCCACGTGACGGCGCGCCAGAGACCGTGGCGCTTCTCGCGCAACGCCACGAGGCCGGGCGTGGCGGCGACGCGCCGCCAGAACAGCGCCGCGGGCGTCGGCGGCAGCGGGTCGAAGCGCACGCTCGCGAGCGTCGTCATCGCCACGTCTTGCGCCGGCGCCAGCGGCGCTGGCCGCGGATGCCGCCCTCGCGGATCCCCAGGTAGAACTCGCGCACGTCGGGATTGGCGGCGAGCGCCTCGGCGCTGCCCGAAAGCACGATGCGCCCCAGCTCCATGATGTGGCCGTCATGCGCATGATCCAGCGCCACGCGCGCGTTCTGCTCGACGACGAGGACCGTGGTGCCGAGCGTCTCGTTGATGCGACGGATCGCGGCGAAGATCTCGACCACGAGCAGCGGCGAAAGCCCGAGCGAGGGCTCGTCAAGCATCAGCAGCGTCGGGCGCGCCATCAGCGCGCGGCCGATCGCGAGCATCTGCTGCTCGCCGCCCGAAAGCATGCCCGCGGTCTGGCCCTGCCGCTCCTTCAAGCGCGGGAACAGCGCGTAAACTTCGTCGAGGTCCTTGGCGATGGCGGCCGCGTCGTTGCGCGCGAACGCGCCCACCGCGAGATTCTCGGCGACCGACAGCAGCGGAAACACCTGCCGGCCCTCGGGCACCAGGCTGATCCCGCGGCGCACGATCTTGTCGGGGTCGCGGCCGTGGATGGTTTCGCCCGCGAAAGAGACGGCGCCGACGCGCGGATCGACGATGCCGGCGATGGTGCGCAGCAATGTCGTCTTGCCCGCGCCATTGGCCCCGAGCACGGCAACGATCTTGCCCTTCTCGACCGCGAGGCTGACGCCGCGCAGCGCCGGGATCGGCCCGTACCAGGTCTCGATGTTCGCGATGTCGAGGAGCGCGGGCATGGATCAGGCGCCGAGATACGCTTCGATCACCTTGGGATCGCGCTGCACCTCGGCGGGCGCGCCGCGGGCGATGGCTTGGCCCTGGTTCATCACCAAGACGCGGTCCGACACTTCGTTCACCAGCGCCAGGTCGTGCTCGACCATCAAGATCGTGATGCCGAGATCGGCTACCATGTCCTCGATCCAGAACGCGAGGTCCGCGGTTTCCTCGGGATTGAGGCCGGCCGCGGGCTCGTCGAGCAGCAGAAGGCGCGGCTCCGACGCGAGCGCGCGCCCGAGCTCGACGATTTTCCGGACGCCGTAGGGCAGGCCGGCGACCAGGCTGTCGCGGTGGCAGTGGAGATCGAGGAAATCGATCACCGCCTCGACGCGCTCGCGGTGCTCGCGCTCGGCGGCGCGCACGCGCGGCAGGAACAGCATCTCCGAGACGAAATCCGTCGTGCGGTGCCGGTGGCGGCCGAGCAGCAGGTTCTGCATCACCGTCGCGTGCTCGAACAGCTCGAGGTTTTGGAACGTGCGCGCGATGCCGCGCGCGATCACGCCGTGCGCCGGCGCGGCCAAGAGATCGTGGCCGTCGAAGTCGATGCGCCCCGCGCGTGGATCGAGCAGGCGCGAGATCACATTGATGACCGTCGTCTTGCCGGCGCCGTTGGGCCCGATGATCGTGAAGACCTCGCCCTTCTCGACCGCAAACGAGACGCCGTCGACCGCGCGCACGCCGCCGAACCAGAGCGAGAGATCCTCGACGCGGAGCAGGCTCATCGCATGCGCTCCGAGGTCATGTAGGCCTTGGTGCGCTTGAACGTGGCGCGGCGATAGATCGGGAAGGCCTGGAAATAGGCATTGATCTTGGACCAACGCCCGGAGAGCCCCGACGGCTCGAACAGCACGAAGAAGACGAGCACGAGGCCGTAGAGGGCCAGCTGCAGCCCCGACTGTTCGCCGATCGACGACGGCAGATAGTCCTTGATGCGCGCGATCGCGGGGTCGAGCAGGCCGAGGAAGACCGCGCCCAACACCGCGCCCTTGATGCTGCCGAGGCCGCCGACGACGACCATCATCAGCAGCTGCAGCGAGAGCAGCACGTTGAAGCTCTCGGCGGTCAAGGTCGAGATCTTGTGCGCGTAGAGCGCGCCGGCGAGGCCGCCGATCGCGGCCGAGAGGGCGAAGGCCAGCGCCTTGGTGTGCGCGAGCGCCACGCCGAGCGTCTCGGCCGCGATCGGGCTGTCGCGGAGGGCAATGAACGCGCGGCCGGTCGGCGCCCGCAGCAGGTTGAGGCAGACGAGAATCGTGCCGGCGAGCAGCCCGAGCGCCAGATAGTAATAGCCGGTGCCGCCGCCGAAGCGCACGCCGAGGACGCGCGGGTTGGGCACTGTCAGGAACGTTTCGCCCGCGCTCAGAAATTTCCAGTGCGAGAAGAGATGCTCGACGATCTCGCTGAAGGCGAGGGTCGCGATCGCGAGATAGAGTCCGGTCAGCCGCAGCGCCGGTATGCCGAGCAGCACGCCGACGGCGCCCGCCGCCAGCATCGCCAGCACGAGCGAGAGCGGCAGCGGAATGCCGGCGCCGAGCGCGTGCGCCTCGACATAGGCGCCGATGAGCAGGAACGCGCCGTGGCCGAGCGAGATGAGGCCGGTGAAGCCGGTCAGCAGCATGAGGCCGACGCTCGCGATCGCCAGCACGAAGATGAACGCGAGCTCGCCCACATAGTAAGGAGAGATGAGAAACGGCAACGCCGCCAGCGCGGCGGCAAGCGCCGCGTACCACCACCAATCGCGATTGTGGCGCAGCAGATGGATGTCCTGGTCGTGGCTGGTCTTGAACACGTAGCGCATCGCGCTAGACCCGCTTGCCCAGCGGCTCGCCGAGCAAGCCGCGCGGAAACGCGAAAAGCACGGCCAGCAGCACGACATAGGCCGTGATGCCCTTGGCGCTGGGTTCGTAGACGCCGACGAGCTGCTCGGCGACGCCGATCAGAAGGCCGCCGAGGATGGCGCCGGGAATGCTGCCGAAGCCGCCGAGCACCGCGGCGGCGAAGCCTTTCAGCACGATAACCCAGAGGTTGAGCTCGACCGCGAGCAGCGGCGCGATCAGAATCCCGGCGATGCCGGCGACCGCGGCCGCGATCGCCCAAGTGAGCGTGAAAACCGACTTCACCGGAATCGCCATCAGGTAGGCGGCGAGCTGGTTCTGCGAGGCGGCCTGCATCGCAATGCCGAGCCGCGTGCGGCGGAAAAAGAAAAAGAGGAGAAGGCACAGCAGCGCGGTGACGCCGGCGATCGCGAGCGTCGCATCTTGGACCAGCACGCCGCCGATGTTGCGCGGCTGCTGAGCGAACGGCGTCGGCAGGCCGCGCTCCTGCGGCCCCCAGACAAGGCTCGCGATGCCGCGAATCGAGAACGCGAGGCCGATTGTGAGCATGATGCCGGCGAAATGCGGCTGGCCGATGATGGGGCGCATCACGAAGCGGTCGAGCGCCGCGCCGATGACGGCCATTGCGGCGATGGCGAGCACGAACGCGGCGATGTAGGGGAGGCCGAGCGGAACGATCAGCGTCCAGGCGATGAACGCGCCGAGCATCAAGAGATCGCCCTGCGCAAAGTTCACGACCTCGGTCGCCTTGTAGATGAGCACGAAGCCCAGCGCCACCAGGCCGTAGATGGCGCCGACGGCAAGTCCGTTCACGAGCTGCTGCAGCAGTTCGGTGATGGGCGGCCTCCCTAAACGCGCCGGCACTTTCCCTTTGCTGTTGTCGGCCGGTCGCCGGTGACTTACCTTAGCGAACTGACCAAGGCAAGGTTGCGTGAGGCGAAGCGTGATGCGCGCGAAACCGGCACCGGATGCCGCCTCGGCCGATGCGGCGCGCGCCGCCGAAGCCGCGCGTCACATCCGCGCCAGCCTCGTCATCCCGGTGCTCGACATCATCGGCGACCGCTGGACGCTGCTGCTGCTCGCGGCGCTGGCCGCGGGGCCGCAACGCTTCGACGGGCTCGCGCGCCGCATCGGCATCGCGCGCAGCACCCTGGCGCAACGGCTCACCGATCTTGCGGCGGACAGCCTCGTTGCGCGCCGCGTCTATCAACACAATCCGCCGCGCTTCGAATACGAACTCAGCGCGCGCGGGCGCGACACGCTCGCCATCCTGCACGCGATCCGCAATTGGGACCGCACCTGGGCCTCGGCCGAAGCGTTCCAGGCCTGGCCGATGGAAGATGAGCCCGAGCGCCGCCTCGTCTGCCGCGCCTGCCGCGCGCCGATTCACGCGCGCGATGTCGCTTACAAAGCGGCGGCTCCTCTGGGGCCGCGCGCCTCCCACCGCTCCCTCCTTGCCGGCGGCACGAAGATCGCGGCGGGAGCCGCACGGTCTCAGCGGCGCATGCGCCCGCAGCCGCTCACCTCCGCCGCCGACACGCTCGGCAATCGCAGCCTCGCGCTCGTGATCGCGGCCGCCTTTTTCGGCCTGCGTCGATTCAGCGATATGGAGCGCGCGCTCGCGCTGGCGCCAAACGTGCTCGCGCGCCGTCTCGACGAGCTGGTCGCCGCCGGCGTGATGGCGCGCCATGTCTATCGCGAACGGCCGCGGCGCTGGCAATACATCCTGACCGAGAAGGGCCTCGATCTCTATCCGGTCATCGTGGCGCAGATCGGCTGGGCCGACCGCTGGCTCGCCGGGTCCGCCGGGCCGCCGCTCGCGCTCACCCACAAGCCGTGCGGCAAAACCTTGATTCCCGTGCTCGAATTGCCGCGGCCAAGATTGGTTTTGGCATAGCAGGAAGGGTCACTAGCCTTATGAAACTCACTATGCTAGGCTTCGTTTCATAAGCGGGAGCAACGGAAAACCACGATGGCGAACCGCCTGCCTGCCGAATGGATCGAGCGCATGGCGCTGCCGGTGATCGCGGCGCCGATGTTCCTCGTCTCGTGCCCCGAGCTCGTCGTCGCCTGCTGCCGCTCCGGCGTGATCGGCGCGTTTCCGGCGCCCAACTGCCGCACGATCGAGGAGCTCGACGGCTGGCTCGCGCGCATCTCCGCCGAAACCAAGGACGCGGCGCCGTTCGCGCTCAACATGGTCGTGCACTCGACCTATCCGCGCCTCGCGGCCGAGCTCGATCTCGTCAAGAAACACAAGCCGCCGCTGGTCATCACCGCGCTCGGCAGCCCGCGCAACGTCGTCGAGGCCGTGCACTCTTACGGCGGCCGCGTCTTCGCCGACGTGATCTCGCCGAAATTCGCGAAGAAGGCGATCGAGGCCGGCGTCGACGGCCTCATCCTCGTCGCGGCCGGCGCGGGCGGACATGCGGGCGCGCTGGCGCCGTTCGCGTTCCTGCCCGAGGTGCGGAAATTCTGGAGCGGCCCCGTCGTGCTCGGCGGCGGCGTCTCCAATGGGCGTTCGGTGCGGGCGGTCGAGGTGCTCGGCGCCGATCTCGCCTATATCGGCACCTCGTTCATCGCCGCCGCCGAGAGCATGGCGCCCGCCGCCTACAAGGAGATGCTGATCCGCACCGATGCCGAGGGCATCGTGCTCACCAACGCGGTCACCGGCGTGCACGGCAACTTCCTGGCCGAGAGCCTCGTCGCCGCCGGCTACGACTTGAAGAACCTGCAGCCCAAGCAGATGAATCTCGCCGGCGGCGCCGACACGGCGATGAAGGCGTGGAAGCACATCTGGTCGGCCGGGCAGGGCGTGGGCAGCGTCACCAAGATCGAGCCCGCCGCGGAGATCATCGCGCGGATCCGCGGCGAATACGCCGCCGCCGTCGCCGAGGGGCGGCGTCCGAACCTCTGGCTCGAGAAATCAGAGCGTGCGCGCGCGGCGGAATAGCCGTCGCGCCCGAGCAGTTCGAGGAGAGGCGCCATGAACGCCGTCAACCAGACCAATCCGGTGCTCGCAGGCAATTACGGTCCGATCGAGAAGGAGCTCGTGATCGCCGATCTCGAGGTCATCGGCGAGATCCCCAAGGACCTGAACGGCGTCTATGTACGCAACGGCCCGAACCGCCGCTACGCGGCCAAGGGCCGCTATCACTGGTTCGACGGCGACGGCATGCTGCACGGCGCCCATTTCGAGAACGGCAAGGTCACCTACCGGAACCGCTGGGTGCGCGCGAAATCCTTCGCCGAGGAGGAGGTCGCGGGCCGCGCGCTCTGGGAAGGCGTCATGGAGCCGCCGCGCCGCGACCGGCCCGACATGCCGCTGAAGGACACGTCCAACACCGACGTGAAGTTCCACGCCGGCAAGCTCGTCACGATGTGGTATCTCGCCGGCGACATCTATTCGGTCGATCCGGCGACGCTCGCGACCGGCGGGCAGGAGACGTTCGGCGGCACGTTGAAATGCCGCGTCTCCGCGCATGCCAAGGTCGACGAAGACACCGGCGAGTTCATCTTCTTCGATTACGGCAAGACCGCGCCGTACATGAGCTACGGCGTCGTCGGCGCCGACCGGCGCGTCAAGCATTGGACGCCGATCGAATTGCCGGGGCCGCGCCTGCCGCACGACATCGCGATCACCAAGAACTTCTCGATCCTCCACGACCTCCCGCTGTTCTACGACATGGAGGCGCTCAGGGCCGGGCGGCACAAGGTGAAGTTCCATCCAGACATCCCGACGCGCTTCGGCGTTATCCCGCGTCACGGCGACGGCAAAGAGGTGCGCTGGTTCGAGGCCGAGCCTTGCTTCATCTATCACGTCGTCAACGCCTGGGAAGACGGCGACGAGATCGTGATGACCGGCTGCCGCTACGTGACCCCGCGCAAGGGCAACGGCGAGCCCGATAGCGAGCGTTTGGCCAAGATGATCGCGCATCTGATGATGGACGCGTGTCTCTATCAGTGGCGCTTCAACGTGAAGACCGGCGCGACCAAGGAAGGCCCGCTCGACGACACGCTCAACGCCGAGTTCCCGATGATCAACAGCGCGTGGCAGACGCGGCGCAATCGCTGGTCCTACAACGTGATGATCGCGCGCTGGCCGGCCGACGAGCCGCGCTTCACCGGCTTGGTCAAATTTGATCTCGACACCGGGCGCTACCAGGCGTTCAGCGAGGGCCCGCATTTCTGGTACAGCGAGGCGCCGTTCGCCGAGCGCGACAACGCCAAGAGCGAGGACGACGGCTATCTCGTGAGCTTCGTCTGGAACCCGAACGCGAGCCGCTCGGAAATCCAGGTGTTCAACGCGCAAGCCTTGGGCGACGGGCCCGTCGCGCGCGTGCTAGTGCCGCAGCGCGTGCCGAACGGCTTCCACGCCACGTGGGTAAGCGCCAAGCGCCTCGCGCGCGGACGATAATCGCGCGCAAGGCCACGATGATGAACTCGGCGCAACACGTCCAAGTCGAAGCGCGGCCGGAATCGTTTTCGTTCGATCCGGCCCGCTCCGCGCTGATCGTCGTCGACATGCAGAACGGCTTCGTCTCCAAGAACGGCTACTTGGATCGCGCCGGATTCGATATCGGCGAATCGCGCAACACGCTCGAGAACTGCCGGCGCCTCGTCGCGGCCACGCGTCCGGCCGGCATACGCACGGTCTATCTCCAGATGGGCTGGCACGAAGACCTGCACGATGCGGGATCGTCGGACGGCGGCATGTATCACAAGTCCGTCGCGCTGCGATTCATGCGCAAGCTGAGGCAAAACGACCGCAGCGCGCTCATCCGCGGCACCTGGGACTACGCCATCGTCGACGAACTGGCGCCGCAGCCGGGGGATTATGTCGTTCCGAAGACCCGCCTCAGCGGATTCTTCGAGACCAATCTCGATTCGATCCTGCGCGGCACCGACATCAGGACGCTGATCTTCGTCGGCGTGGCCACGAACATCTGCGTCGAGGCCACCATTCGCGACGCGCTCTATCGCGACTTCCTGTGCCTCGTCGTCGAGGATGCGACGAACGCCACCGGCCCTGCCTATGTGAAGGACGCGACATTGTTCAATGTCGAGACTATCCTCGGCTGGGTGACGAATACCGATGCGCTTTGCCGCGCGCTCGCTGCGAAGACCGCGCCGGCACGGAACGGGGTGAGCCCATGAGCCGCGTTTATCTGCTGGGCGGGCACCAGACCGACTTCAAGCGCAACTTCGCGCGCGAGGGCAAAGGCATCTTCGATCTGCTGAAGGAGCCGGTCGAGGGCGCCCTCGCCGCCACCGGCATCGCGCCCGAAGAGGTCGAGGTCGCGCATATCGGCAATTTCGTCGCCGAGCTGTTCTGCCGCCAGGGCCAGCTGGGCGGGCTCTTCGCCGCGATCCATCCGCGCTTCTCGGGCCTGCCCGCGTCGCGCCACGAGGGCGCTTGCGCCTCGGGCTCGCTCGCGGCGCTCGCGGCGCAAGCCGACATCAAGGCCGGGCACTATGATCTCGCCTGCGTCGTCGGCGTCGAGATGATGCGCCACACCGACGCGCAGACCGCGGCCGACAATCTCGCTGCCGCTGCCTGGATCGGGCGCGAGGGCCAGGAAGCGCGCTGGATGTGGCCCTGGATGTTCGCGAAGCTCGGCGACGAATACGAGCGCCGCTACGGCTTGAAGCGCGAGCACCTCGCCGCGATCGCCAAGATCAATTTCGCCAACGCGCGGCGCAATCCCAACGCGCAGACGCGCGAGTGGACGCTGACCGAAGCGAGCTTCGGCATCGACGATGCGGCGAACCCGCCGGTCGAGGGCCGCATCCGCAAGCAAGACTGCGGCCAGATCACCGACGGCGGCGCCTGCGTGTTCCTCGCCTCCGAAAAGTTTGCGGCGAAGTGGGCCCCGCGCCGTGGCGTGGCGCTCGAAGCCGTGCCGTATTTGAAAGGCTGGGGCCACCGCACGGCCACGATGCGTTTCGAAGACAAGTTGAAGGAAAGCCCGAACAGCCCCTACATCATGCCGCATGTGCGCGGCACGATCACCGACGCCTACGCGCGCGCCGGCATTCCCGGCCCCGAGGCGCTCGACGCGATCGAGACGCACGATTGCTTCACCCCCACCGAATACATGGCGATCGACCATTTCGGCATCACCAAGCCGGGCGAAAGCTGGAAGGCCGTCGAGGAAGGGCGCATCGCGCTCGATGGCGAGCTCCCGATCAATCCTTCGGGCGGCCTCATCGGCGCCGGCCATCCGGTCGGCTGCACCGGCGTGCGCATGCTGCTCGACGCCTGGAAGCAGATCTCGGGCAAGGCCGGCGACTACCAAGTCGAAGGCGCCCGCCAAGTGCAGACGCTCAACATCGGCGGCAGCGGCACGACCACCGTGAGCTTCGTCGTCGCGGCTGGAAACGCGTGACCGCGCCGATCCGATTCGACGGCCGAGTGGCGATCGTCACCGGCGCCGGCAAGGGCCTGGGGCGCGCTTACGCGCTGCTGCTGGCCGCGCGCGGCGCCGCCGTGGTGGTGAACAATAGAAAACGCGAGCCGGCGGGGACAAAAGGCTCGGCCGATCTCGTCGTCGATGAAATCAGGGCGGCGGGCGGCAAGGCCGTCGCCAATTACGACAGCGTCGAGAGCCGCGAGGCCGGCGCGCGCATGGTGAAGGCGGCGCTCGATGCGTTCGGCCGGCTCGACATCCTCGTCAACAATGCGGGCATCGACCAGCACGCGGCGCTGCACAACATCTCGCTCGAGGACTTCGAGCGCGTCTTCGCGGTCAATTTCTTCGGCAACCTCTATGTGACCAAGGCCGCGCTGCCGCTGATGCGCGAGAAGAATTACGGCCGCATCGTGTTCAGCACCTCGTCGGCCGGGCTCTACGGTCTGCACGGCCTCACCGCCTACTCGGCGTCGAAGGGCGCCATCATCGCGTTCATGCGCGCGCTGGCGCAGGAAGTCGGGCGGCGCGGCATCCGCGCCAATGCGATCGCACCTTATGCGCTGACGCCGATGACCGAACGCCAGGGCGTGGACACTTCGCAGCTCCACGGCCCCGAGCTGGTGGCGCCGCTCGTCGCCTGGCTCGCCAGCGAGCAGTGCAGCGCCAATGGCGAAACGTACATCGCCGGCTCAGGTCATTTCGGCCGCGCCTGGGCGGTCGAGAACGCCGGCGTGAAGCTTCGCGCCGACAAGCCGATCTCGCCCGAGGACGTGGCGGCAAAGATCGATGCGATCCGCGCCGAAACGGCGCCGCACGGCTATCCCGATGCGGTCGCGTCGTTCCTCGGCATCAAGGGCGGCACCTGATGTGGGGCGAGCTCGCGCTGGTGCTTGGCGCCGGCGCCGCCGCGATCCTCGGCTGCATGCTGCTGCTGTGGCTCGTCTCGATCCCGCTGAAAGACGCGAGCATCGTCGACATCTTCTGGGGCCCCGGCTTCGCGGTGGCGGCCTGGGTAAGCTTTGCGCTCGCAGGCGGCGCGCCGGCGCGGAAATGGCTGGTGGCGCTCCTCACCACGATCTGGGCGCTGCGTCTCGGCCTCTATCTCTTCTGGCGCAAGCGCGGCCATGGCGAGGACCCGCGCTACACGGCCCTCATCAACCATTTGGGCCCAGAGAAGCGCCACCGCACGACGCTGACGCGAGTCTTTCTGTTGCAAGGCGTCATCATGTGGGTGGTGGCGCTGCCGGTAGTGGCGGCGCCGGTCTGGCGCGAGCCGGCGCTGGGCCCATTCGCTTATACCGGTGCCGCGCTGTGGCTCGTCGGCTTCCTGTTCGAGAGCGTCGGCGATTGGCAGATGGCGCGCTTCAAGGCCGATCCGGCCAACAAGGGGAAGGTCATGGATCGCGGCCTCTGGCGCTGGACGCGGCATCCCAACTATTTCGGCGACGCCTGCGTCTGGTTCGGGCTCTGGCTCATCGCGTGCGATCACCCGCTTGGTTGGGCGCTCGTGATCTCGCCGCTGCTGATGACCTATTTTCTCGTGAAGGTCACCGGCAAGGCCCTACTCGAGCGCCGACTCAAGCGCGCCAATCCCGAATATGCGGCGTATATCGCGCGAACGAGCGGCTTCTTCCCGCTGCCGCCGCGGCGTTAGCCGTCAATGCGCCGGCTGCGCGAGGGCGCCTTCGACCGCCTTGGTGATCTTCCCGTCGAGCGGCGGCGTTTCGGTCGCGAACCAGGCGATGAGGCTGCCGTCCCGGCCGATCAGGATCTTGTGGAAATTCCATCGCGGCACGCCTTGGGGCCCGGTCTCCGCCGCGGCCCATTTGAACAGCGGGTGGGCGCCGGGCCCGACGACCGTCTGCTTCTCCAGCAGCGGGAAATCGACGCCGTAATTGGCCTCGCAGAAGCTCTTGATCGCGGCGTTGCTGCCGGGCTCCTGCGCGCCGAAATCGTTGGCCGGCACGCCGAGGATGACGAAGCCTTTGTCGCGATAGCGGCGCCAGAGCTTCTCGAGGTCCTCGTATTGCCCGGTGTAGCCGCAGAACGACGCGGTGTTGACCAGCAGCACGACCTTGTTCTGGAACAGCGCCGGTGCGTGCGTCGAACCGTCGATCGCGGGCAGCGGCACCTTGGCCCAATCGAGCTTCTCGCCGGCCGCGACCGGCGCGGCGGCAAGCAGCAGGAGAACGGCGGCAAGCAGGGCGAAACGGCGCATGGAGGACGTCCTCGATCGGCGGGCGCAACCGACAATTGGACCCTGTCCGGCCCCAAGGCAAGCCCGTGTTGACGGGCGTGCGCCCGACCGGCACGTTCGAGCCGCTATTGCGGATGCGACCCGTGGCGCGGGAATTCATGAACACGAAGGAGGTGGCGGATTACCTCCGCATCAAGCAGCGCAAGGTCTACGCGCTGCTGCGCGCGAAGCGCATCCCGTGCTCGCGCGTCACCGGAAAGTGGCTGTTCCCTAAGCACCTCATCGATCTCTGGGTCGCCGAGAACACCGACTACGCGGGCCTCGGCTTCGAGACGCGCCCGCCAGCGCCGGTGGTGGCGGGCAGCCACGATCCGCTGCTCGATTGGGCGGTCGGCGAATCGGGCTGCGGGCTCGCGCTGCGCGCCAGCGGCAGCCTCGACGGGCTGAAGCAGCTCGCGGCGGGCGAGGCGGTGATGGCCGGGCTCCATGTGCGCGACGAGAAGATCGGCGAATACAATGCGCCGGTCGTACGCGATGCCGCCGGCTTGCGCGACGTCGTCCTCATCCACTGGGCGCAGCGCCGCCAGGGCCTCGTGCTCGCGGCCGGCAATCCGCTCAAGATCCGCCGCATCGCCGATGCCGCCAGGAAGAAGGCGCGCTTCATTCTGCGCCAGCCCTCGGCCGGCAGCCATTTGCTGCTGCTGAACCTCCTCGCCGCGGCGCGCTTGAGGCCCGCCGACATGGATTTCGTGCACCCGCCGGTGTTGAGCGAGACCGATGTCGGCCTCGCCATTGTCGAGGGCCGCGCCGACGCCGGCCTCGCAATCGAGGCGGTGGCGCGCCGCTTCCGCCTCACCTTCGTGCCGCTGGCCGAAGAGCGCTTCGATCTCGCGATGCGCCGCAAAAGCTACTTCGAGGCTCCGGCGCAGAAACTCTTCGCATTCGCGGGCACGACCGCCTTCAAGCGCCGCGCCGCAGCACTCGGCGGCTACGACGTGGGCGGAACCGGCCGCGTCGTGTGGAACGGGTGATCGGCGCCGCTCACTTCGCCGGCGGCAGGCGAAACCCGTGGCGCACGAGGAGCGCGCGCCCCATGGGCGAGCGGATGAACGCCGCGAACTTGTCCGCCTCGGGCCGCGCGTCTTTCATGACGGTCAGGCCGTATTGCGCACCCACCGCGAGGGCCTCGGGCACCGCCACGACCTTGAGCGACGGCGACTCTTTGCGCGCCGCCACCGCGTTCGTGCAGTAGGTGAGGAATATGTCGGCCGCACCGTCCTCGACCAGCTTCCCGTAGACGATGCGGTTCGCGGGCGGCGGCTGTGAATTGAGTCCGCCGGTCAGCATCTGCGCCTTGGCCGCGAGCGCGGCGTAAGCGCCGCTCTTCAGCGTCTCGGCTTTCTCGAACAGCGTCCACGCATAGTCGCCGGAGGGATCTGCCTTCGGCGTCGACGTGCCGAGCTTGATCTTGGGATCGAGCACCCGCTCGAGCAATGTCTCGGTCGTGACCCCGATCGTCGGCCCGGCGAGCGCGCAGAGCTGGTTGAGCGCGAAGACGAAGACCGGCCCCGCGCGGCCGGATTTCGCCAGCGATTCCGGATGCGCCATGTTCGCCGACGCGAACACTTCGGCGTTTTCACCGTTGGCGATGCGGTCGCGCAACAGGCCCGACGCGCCATAGGTGCCGGCGACGGCGATGCCGGTCTCCCGCTCGAACGCGGCCGCGATTTCGCTCATCGCCGCCTTCAGGCTGCCGGCGGCGTAGAGGCGCACCGGCGGCTCGGCTTGAACCGCGGAAGCGACTAGGGACATGACGGCGATTGCCGCCGCTTTGGCTGCGCGCATCGCCGCCTACTTCTTGTAATTCGGGAAGAATAGTTGCTCGCCGCCGATCTTGTAGCCGGCGATGGCGGCCTGGCCCTCGGGCGAGGTCACCCAATCGACGAACGCCATGCCGAGCTCTTTCTTCACATGCGGATGCTTGGCCGGGTTCACCAGCATGACGCCGTACTGGTTGAACAGCTTCTGGTCGCCTTCGACGACGATGACGAGGCTCTGGCGGTTCTTGAACGAAAGCCAAGTGCCGCGGTCGGTGAGGGCATAGGCGTTCATCGCGGCGGCGGTGTTGAGCGTCGGGCCCATGCCCGAGCCGGTCTCGCGATACCAGCTGCCCTTGCCGGCCGCCGCGGGATCGATGCCGGCCTGTTTCCAGAAGCGGAGCTCGGCCGCGTGCGTACCGCTCTTGTCGCCGCGCGAGGCGAACGGCGCCTTGGCCGCGGCGATCGTCTTGAACGCCGCGACCGTGTCCTTCGATCCCTTGATCTTGGCCGGGTCGGCGGCGGGGCCGACGACGACGAAGTCGTTGTACATCACCTCGCGGCGCTCGACGCCGAAGCCGTCGGCCACGAATTTCAGCTCCGCCACGCGGTCGTGCACG
Source organism: Pseudomonadota bacterium (assembly GCA_046723285.1). Taxonomy (GTDB): domain Bacteria; phylum Pseudomonadota; class Alphaproteobacteria; order Bin65; family Bin65; genus SBBV01. The sequence goes on along the minus strand of JBKOUH010000513.1, from coordinate 2,563 downwards.
AAGAGCACGTCGGCATCGCCGCGCCGGCCCATGTCGAGCGCCTGCCCGGTGCCTTGGGCCACGACGCGCACCTTGATGCCGGTCTTTTTCTCGAAGATCGGCAGGATGTGCTTGAACAGGCCCGATTGCTCGGTCGACGTCGTCGACGAGACGACGATCGATTTCTCCTGCGCTGCGGCCGGGATGGCCGCGGTCAATGCGCCGAGTGCGGCAAGCGCGAGCAGGGTCCTGCGATTCATCTGTCTCTCCGCTTTTTTCCTTGTTGGCTCAGACCGGCAGCTCGCCGCGGATGAAGGCGGCGGCTTCGGGCGATTTCGGCGTGGCGAAGAATTCTGCCGCCGGCGCGCGCTCGACGATGCGGCCGCGGTGCAGGAAGACGATCTCGTCGGCGAGGCGGCGGGCTTGGCCGAGATCGTGCGTGGTCATCACGATCTTGGTGCCGCCCGCGTGCATGGCGGCCACGATGGTCTCGACCATGCGCGTCGCGGTCGGATCGAGATTGGCGGTGGGCTCGTCGAGGAACAGCACCTCGGGATCGAGCGCCCAGGCGCGCGCCAGCGCCACGCGCTGCTGCTCGCCGCCCGAAAGCCGCCGCGCCGGCCGCTCGGTGAGATGCGCGAGGCCCACGGCCTCGAGCCGCTGCAGGGCAATCGCGTGGCGCTCGGAGGCCCCGATGCCGGCGAGCTTCAGTCCGTATTCGACATTGCCGCGCACGCTCCGGCGCAGCATCACCGGCCGCTGAAATACCATCGCGTCGGGACGGCGTCCCTCGCGCCGGCCGCGCCATTCGATCATGCCCGATGTCGGGCGCAGGAGACCGTGGCAGAGGCGCAGCAGCACGCTCTTGCCGGCGCCGTTGGGGCCGAGGATGACGGTGCGCGGCCCCGCGTCGAGCGTGAGCGAAATGCCGCTCAGGATCGCGACGCCGCCGGCGGCGAACGAAACGTCGCTGAGCACCAGCGGCAGCGGCGATTGGCGCGCATGCACGGCGCTCACCCGTAGCGCGCTTGCGCCAGCGCCTTCACCGCATGCGCGAGCGCGTTGATGAGCACGATGAGCGCGATAAGCACGATGCCGAGCCCCAGCGCCATCGGCAGGTCGCCCTTGCTGGTCTCGAGGCTGATTGCCGTCGTCATCATGCGCGTCAAGCCGTCGATATTGCCGCCGACGATCATGACGGCGCCGACTTCGGCGCTGGCGCGCCCCAAACCGGCGAGCACCGCCGTGGCGAGCGAGAAGCGCGTGTCCCAGAGGAGGGTCGAGATCGAGCGCCGCGGCGTGGCGCCGAGCGAGCGCATCTGCTCCTCGTATTCGTGCCAGGCGTCTTCGACGGTCTGGCGCGCGAGCGCGGCGATGATCGGGACGATGAGGATCGTCTGCGCGATCACCATGGCGCCCGGCGTGAAGAGGATGCCGAGATCGCCAAGCGGCCCCGCGCGCGAGAGCAGCAGATAGACGACGAGGCCCACGACGACCGGCGGCAGGCCCATCATGCCGTTGAAGAGCGTCACCAGCGCGCCGCGTCCCGGAAAGCGGAAGAGGGCCAGCGCCGCGCCGACCGGGAGGCCGATCAGCGCCGCGAGCGCCACGGCCGAGAGGCTGACGGCCAGCGAAAGGCCAACAATGCTCCAGAGCGCGGGATCGGCTCCCGCGATGAGCGCCAGGGCGGTGGAAAGGGCGTTGCTCTGTTCGGGCATGATCGCGGCCTTTCCCTAAGGCCCGCGATGCCAGGAAGGTGAAACGGGGAAGATTTTGCAGTCTTTTGCAGGTAATTGCACATCAAATGTGGCAGTCAAAACGCCGGCGCGCGGTGGTGGGCGGCCTGGTCAAGGCGTTCAAGGACTACGAGCAGAAGAACGAAGCGGCCTGGCACGGATGAGCCGGCATTCAGCCCGCCGGCTGGAACAGCTCGACCAGATTGCCGGCCGGGTCCTCGAGCAGGATTTGCGCTCCGCCCGGTCCCTTCACGATGTCGTTGCGGAACTTGAGCCCGGCGGCGCGCAGGCGCGCGACTTCGGCGGCGAGATCGCCGAAGATCAACTGGATGCGGTTCCAGCCGCCGGCCTCGGGCCGCTTACCGTCGGGCATGGCCCGTCCGGCCGAGCTTGTGGGCCCGCTCAGCAGCAGGCGCAGCGCGCCGAGCGTCACCGACGCGAAGGCCGGCCGCATATCGGCCTGGACCGCGAAGCCGAGATGGCGGGTGTAGAAATCGAGCGCGGCGGCGACGTCGCCGACCATGTAGCGGACATTGACGCTGGGTGATTCGGGCATATGCGCCTCGCCAAGTGATATTGCGCAATAGGTCGGCAAGAATCTCAAGAATCTAATGCCATTTCGCGTGGCCGGCAACCGATTCATGTGGCCGGCCACATAATTGTGAAAGCCGGGGCTCAGCCGCTTTCGGGCTTGAGCCGCGCCTCGACCGAACGCAGCAGGGCGAGCAGCGCCGTCCGTTCGCCGGCGCTCAGATGTGCGACGGTGAGCTGCTCCATCTGCTGCCAGATGCGCTCGATCGCGCGCCGGAGCCGCCGGCCGGCCGCGGTCAGCCGCACCACGCCCGCGC
>JBKOUH010000173.1:0-2300 GCA_046723285.1 Pseudomonadota bacterium | reverse complement strand
GACCTGGTCCGAGGCCACGCCGGAAACATGCAAGGCCGCCAACGGCGCGTGCTGGGCCTTCATCCGCGAGAAGCATCGCGTCATCTTCTTCGGGCGCTATCCCTATTTCGAGCAGTGGCGGCCGCTGCTCGGCATGGGACTGCTCGTGACGATGGTGCTGGTGAGCTGCTATCGCCGCTTCTGGCGGCCGTGGATCGCGGCGGTCTGGGCGGGCGGCCTCGGCGTCTTCTTCCTCGTCATGTGGGGCGGCGATCTCCCCATCACCTATCGCACCGTGGCCGCGGTCGGCGCCGTGGCCGCCGCCGCTTTGGCGCTGCGCCAGCCCGGCGGCGGCGCGCGCAGCCTTCTTCTCTGGATTGCGGTGCTTCTCGCCGTCATCGTGCTTGGCGGCGGCTCGATCCTGCGCGTGGTCGACGCCGTGGCGAAGGTCTCGTTCGGCGTCGAAAATTTCTCGGCGCCGGCGACGCGAGCCTGGTTCGAGATTCCGACCGGCTTGAGCTTCGTGCCGACCTCGCTCTGGGGCGGCCTGCCGCTGACCTTGCTGCTCTCGATCGTCGGCATCATCCTGGCGTTTCCGCTCGCGATCCTCTTGGCGCTCGGCCGGCGCTCGAAGATGCCGCTGATCCGCATGTTCTGCGTCGGCTACATCGAGATCATCCGCGGCGTTCCGCTGATCAGCCTGCTCTTCGTCGCCTCGTTCGTGCTGCCGCTGTTCCTGCCGCACGGCGTCGAGATCCCCGATCTCGTGCGCGCGCAGGTGGCGATCATCGGCTTCTCCGCCGCCTATCTCGCCGAAGTCGTGCGCGGCGGCCTCCAGGCGATCCCGCGCGGCCAGTACGAGGCCGCCGACGCGCTCGGCCTCGGCTATTGGCAGAAGATGGCGAAGATCGTGCTGCCGCAGGCGATCGTCCTGGTCATCCCGCCGATCGTCAACACCTTCATCGGCCTGTTCAAGGACACCTCGCTCGTCAGCATCGTGAGCTTGACCGACCTTCTGCTCGCGACGAAGGACATGGCGATCGGCGACGTGAACTGGCGCGCCTTCTTTCCCGAGGGCTATTTCTTCGTCGCCCTCATCTATTTCATCTTCTGCTTCTTCATGTCGCAATACAGCCAGTATCTCGAGCGCACGTTCGAGACCGGCCGCAGGAAGCGCCGCTAGCGCGCGGGGAGGAACCGAATGGAACCCATCATCGCCATGCGCGGCGTCGACAAGTGGTACGGCCAGTTCCACGTGTTGAAGAACATCAACCTCGACGTTCAGCCGCGCGAGAAGATCGTCATCTGCGGGCCCTCGGGCTCGGGGAAGTCGACGCTGATCCGCTGCATCAACCGCCTGGAGGAGCACCAGAAGGGCCAGATCGTCGTCGACGGCGTCGAGCTCACCAACGACCTGAAGCACATCGAGCAGATCCGCCGCGAAGTCGGGATGGTGTTCCAGCACTTCAACCTGTTCCCGCACATGACCGTGCTCGAGAACCTGGCGCTGGCGCCGATCTGGGTGCGGAAGATGCCGAAGGGCGAGGCCGAGGAGCGCGCGATGTTCTACCTGAAGCGCGTGCGCATCGAGGAGCAGGCGAAGAAATATCCGGGCCAGCTTTCGGGCGGCCAGCAGCAGCGCGTCGCGATCGCGCGCTCGCTGTGCATGAGCCCCAAGATCATGCTGTTCGACGAGCCCACCTCGGCGCTCGACCCCGAGATGATCAAGGAGGTGCTCGACGTGATGATCGAGCTGGCGAAGGAGGGCATGACGATGATCTGCGTCACGCACGAGATGGGCTTCGCCAAGAGCGTGGCCGACCGCGTCATCTTCATGGACATGGGCCAGATCGTCGAGCAGAACGCGCCCCACGAATTCTTCAACAACCCCAAGAGCGACCGGACCAAGCTGTTCCTGTCGCAAATTCTGGGTCACTGAAGCGGGTGGGGCGGGGGAGCCCCCTCCCCACAAACCATCCCCTTTCACCTACTTTCACCTACTTTCGCCTACTTCCCCACCCATGCGCGGGCCCGGCCGCCGCTGCGACGGGGCCCCCCGGGGGTGTCAGCGTCAACAAACGTAAACATGCGCGGGCCGAAGGGAGGGGGGCCCGATCCGCATTGGCAGCCGGATTTTCGCAGGCGATCGTCTTTTATCGTCATTTATCGTCTTTTCTCGTCATTTGGAGGGGTCCGAACTCGTCATTTCTCATCATTTGGGCCGGAGGGAACTCGTCATTTATCGTAATTTGCCAACGATTCGAGTTGCGGCAGGCGCCATTGCCGAACAAGCGCGGCACGCCGCGAGCGCGGCGCGCGGC
>JBKOUH010000333.1:0-4528 GCA_046723285.1 Pseudomonadota bacterium | reverse complement strand
CAACCGCAACATCCGGAAATGCGCGCGGATCACGCCGGGAAACGTGGTCTCCGTGTATTTAAGGCCGTGGCGCCGCGCCGCTGCCTGCACGATCGGCGTCAGGGCCGGATAGTGCGCGGCCGACACGGTCGGGAACAGGTGATGGGTCACGTGCGAGTTGAAGCCCCCGAGCAGGAACGCGGCAACGCGGCTGTTCGGCACCCAATCGATCGAGGCCTCGACCGCGTGCTGCGCCCAGCTCGTGGCGATGCGGCCGCCGGGGCCGATCTCGGGAAAGCTCGCTTCATCGGCGATGTGCGTGCCGATGACGACGTAGACGAACGCCATTGAGACGAGCGCGCTCATCAAGAAGTAGAAGGCGACGATCTCGCCCGTGCTCCGCCCGGAGAGCATCAGCGGCAAGGCGAGCACGACTCCGAAGTGAAAGACCTTGCCGGCGAAGAAGATCGCGATTTGCGCCGGGCTGTGGCGGATGTCGGCCATATTCGCGAGCCGGCGCTTGAACAGGTAGACGAAGTCTTGGACGAGCATCGTATGCAGCGTCGCCAGCGGATAGAGCAGCGGCGCATAGAGGTGCTGCAAGCTGTGCCACGGCTTCCACGCCGCGTGCGGCGCCAGGCGCACGATGCCGTTGTCGTCGATGTCGGCATCGCAGCCGGGCACGTTGGGGAAGACGTGGTGCGAGCCGACATGGCGCATCTGCCAGAGATAGCCGCTGACGCCCATCAGCGCGAAGACGATCTCGTGCACCGCGCGATTGATCCAGCGCCGGCGCGCCAGGACGAAATGCGAGGCGTCGTGCGCGAGGTTGAACGCGAGCGCCAGACTCGCGAGGCCGAACACCGCATAGCCGGCTGCGATGACCGCGAGCGAGCCGCCGAACCCGCCCAGCATCGCGGCATAGGCGGCCGCGACGAGGGCCGCGTAGAAGCCGCCCTTTAGCCAGACGCCCGGCGTCGCATAGCGGCTCTTTCCGGTGGCGGCGAAGTATTCAGCCGCGGCGCGCTTGATCTCGGCAAAGAACGCGCCTTGCCGGGGCTCCTCGAATTTGATGCGTGATTCACTGCGGTACATAGCGGCATTTCCCTGATGTAAGTGACTACTCACTTATAGCAAACGCCGTGAAGATTCGAAGTGATCTTTATCTCAACGCAACATCAATGATTACAGAGGCTTATAGGCGAGCGAGCGGAGCGTCGCGAGCTGGATCTGCTCGACATAGCCGCTCAGCGGCGGCTCGACGGCGGGGTAGACGATGGATTGCGCCGTGAACAAGAGCGGCCCTTGGGCGAAGGCCGTTGCCAGCGCCGGATCTTTGACGCCGACCCTCCCCTCCGCGATGCCGCGCTCGATGAGCCCGCGCAACACCTTGATCGGACTCTTCATCTTGGCGGTGACGCGATGGAGAAAATTGTGCTGCGCCAGCAGCAGGTAGCGGAAACGGAACGGCTCGTCGTCGAACAGCTTGCAGAGATCGGCGATGATCGCCTTGAGCGCGGCGGCGAAATCGGGCGCCGCGTCGATGAGGCCTTGGAGCCGTTCGGCCATCACCGCATAGCTGGCGTTGAACAGTTCCCAGCCGATCTCGTCCTTGCTGGTGAAGTGGCGGTAGATGGCCCCTTCGGAAATGGCGCAGGCCTGCGCTATGTCGCGCGTCGTCGTCTCGGTGAAGCCTTTCTCCACGAACAAGCGGAGGGCCTCGTCGAGGATGGTCTGCTTGGTCTTGGGGCCGTGGCGCATCGGCTTCGCTTGCCCGCCATTGGACGTGGGGCGACAAGAGTACGGACGAAAAAGGCAAAATGCCGTTTCGCTTGCGACGAACCTAACGCCTGCCGCCGCTCCGGGAGGAGCGCAAATTCGCCTGGGCAGCGCAGCGTCGTCCGCGCTTCCCGCTCACGCCCCGGCGTTGCGGCAGACCAGGAAAACCGAGCGGCAGCCTTCGGTGAAATGCTGCGCCACAGGCTGCCAGCCGCTGTTCGCTACTTTTTCCTTAAGCGCGGCGAGACTGGAGCCCTTGTAGCCGACCTCCCATTTGTGGGCGTCGATGTCGGTGTGGCTCTTGATGCGGAAGCGTTTGAGGAAACGCAGCCAGCGCGTGAACAAGCGGTGCCGCGCCGTGTGGGCATTGGCGTAGAAGCTCCAGCCAATCTGGGCGCCCTCGTAGGGCACCGACATCACGAGATAGGGCGCGCCCGAAGCGGCGAGCGCCTGCAAGACGCCGCCGACCTGGCTCCACGGCAGATGCTCGAGCGTCTCGCAGCAGAGAATGGCATCGAAGCCGCGAATGCGCGCGGGATCGAGGGCCGTGAGGTCGCCCTGGATATGGCCGCGCGCGCCCACCGGCGGCGGTTTGTCGGTCACGTCGAAGGTCGTAACCTCGTAGCCGGCGCTGGCCAGCATCGCGGTCACGAGGCCGAGATAGGGCCCGACCTCGAGGATGCGTTTCGCGGTGATGCTGGAAAGCAGGTGCACCTGGAACCATTGGTGCACGATGCGCTTTTCCGTGTAGTAGCCGTGCCAGCGCTGCGTGAAGCTCGGGACCACCACCGGCGGCGCCGGCGCCAGCACACCGGGCGCGGTCATGCCGGCGGTTAGGCCCGCGGGCGCCGTCGCTCTCGCCGACGCTAGTGCAGATGGCTCGGCCATGCGGTCGGTATTTCCCCGCCGCGCAAGACAGGCCCCCGCCTATCTCCTCATTCGCGCGGCATGGCGGGAGTATACCAGACAGCGGCAAGTTCCGCGGAACTTTCTCGGGGCATTACGCGCTCGACGCTTTCTTCGTCGGCCGCAGCAGTTCGAGCTCGTCGAGCGTCTTCGGCCAGTCCTTGTGCAACAGGCGCGAGAGGCTGCGGTCGGCCAGGAGATTGCCGCCGGTCTGGCAGCGCGCGCAGTAGTTGGTCTCGTTGTCGGCGTAGCGGATGCGCTGGATCGGCGAGCCGCAGACCGGGCACGGCTTCCCGTAGCGGCCGTGCGCGGCCATGCCCTCGCGGAACGCCGTGACCTTTTGCGGCCATGCGCGTTCGGCCTCGGCGACGAGACGCTCGGTCCATTCGGCCAGTACCGCGCAGGTGGCGCCGTGCAGGCGAAACATTTCCGTCTCGGTCATGCGCTGGGTCTGCAGCACCGGCGAAAGCCGCGCGCGATGCAGAATCTCGTCGGAATAGGAATTGCCGACGCCGCTCAAGACGCGCGGATCGGTGAGCGCGCGCTTGATCGTATGATTTTCCGCCCGCAGCCGCGCCGCGAACGCATGTGAGTCCATCCGGCGCGGATCGAGGCCGCCGGGATCGTGCGCGGCCAGCGCCTCGCGCCCTTTGACGAGATAGAGCGAAGCGCGCTTCTTGGTGCCCGCCTCGGTGACAACGAGGGTCCCGGTTTCGAAATCGAGCGCCGCGAGGCCCCGCCCGCCGCCAGGAATCTCCTTTCCGAGATCATGCCACCAGAGCCGGCCGGCGATCATCAAGTGGAGGACGAGGAACAGATCGCCGTCGAGCGCGACTACGATGCGCTTGCCGAGCCGCTCGATACCGGCGACGCGGGCGCCGAACGCGGCGGCCAGCGGCGGTTCGACGCTGCGGAGAAAGAACGGGCTCCTCAAGCGCACGCGCTCGAGGCGCACGCCGTCGACGCGCTTTTCGAGCGCGTGGATGTAGGCGGCGATGTCGGGAAGCTCGGGCATAGGGAGGCAAAAGCTGTCACGGGCTCATGGAAGGTCGCAAGTGCCGCGCCCCGCCCACCTTGACAATCGAACGGCGTTCTCTAAATGGACCGGCAGCTACCCGAGTTTCGGCGTGCCTTTGCTATACGTTGTCCCGCTCGACGGGCCGTCTCTGAGGTCTACCCCCAAACATCTGGTCGGCAACCCGCCACGCGAATAGTCGCGCGGCGCAACGGACGTTTTTTGCGTCCCATCTAGGAGGCCTCAATGGCTATCGGTACCGTCAAGTGGTTCAACAACGTCAAGGGCTTCGGCTTCATCCAGCCGCAGGAAGGCGGCAAGGATGTGTTCGTGCACATCAGCGCCGTCGAGCGCGCGGGCATGAGCAGCCTGGTCGAAGGTCAGCGCGTGAGCTTCGAAGTCCAGACCGAGCGCGGCCGCCAGGCCGCCGTCAATCTGAAGACGGCCTAAGCGCGCAAGCGTCGGCGCGCAAGCGCCAAGACGCGGACCGCGCGACAGCGAGCGGCGGCTTCCGCAAGGGAGCCGCCGTTTTTTTTTCCGCACTCACCGCGCACGGCCGCATCTGAGTCCTTTCGCTCGTCGCCAGTGCAACACGCCATGTTCTCTTGTCGCGCCGCGCTATTTGCTGATTAGGCCCGGCAGCCAGGTCGCGAGCCACGGCACCGCCATCACGAGCAGCAGCGTCGCGACCTCGAGCAGGATGAACGGCATCGCGGCTTTCATGATCGTCGACATGCGCGTCTCGGCCGGCGCCACGCCCTTCATGACGAACAACAGCATGCCGAAGGGCGGCGTCGTGAAACCGATCTCGAGCGCGATCATCATCATCACGCCGAACCAGATCTGCAC
>JBKOUH010000253.1:0-3215 GCA_046723285.1 Pseudomonadota bacterium | reverse complement strand
CTCGAGCGCACGATCCAGCCCAGCGCCAAAAATCGCGTCGATCACGAGCGCCGCACCATCGAGCGCTTCGGGCCGCAGCGCTTCCACTGGCCCTTTCCAAGCGCCGGCCGCCCAGGCCGCGTCGCCCTTGAGCCGATCGCGTGCGCCCAACAGTGCCACGCGCACGTTCCACCCGGCCTCGGCGAGGAGCCGCGCGGCAACGAATCCGTCGCCGCCATTGTTGCCGGGGCCGCACAGCACCAGCGTCGCGCAGGACGGCCAGCGGCGGCGCGCCTCCGCGGCAACGGCGGCGCCCGCTGCTTCCATCAGGCGCGGACCGGAAACGCCCGATGCTATGGCGGCCGCGTCGGCGCGATACATTTCGGCCGTGGTCAAGAGCGCCGCTTTGGCGGCGCCCGCCAGCCACGGCTTGCCTCCGGCAATCGGCCCCGTCATGCTGTTTTTCTGTCCTCGATGGGCGCCAGCCGCCATTGTGGCGGCAGCGAGGATCGGAGGCAAATTGCGATGCGTTGCTTGCGCGCGATCGTCTCGGCGCTCGTAATTTCGGCGCTCGCTGGATGTGCGGCCGCTCCGCCATCGCCCCCGCCGCCGCTGATGTCGCCCTATCCCGCTTCCGGCCACGGCTATGGCTACGCCGAAGAGCGCATCGGGCCCGATCTCGTCCGCGTCGTCTATTACGGGCCGCCACGGCCGGTCGACTACAACGGCGCGGCACGCCAGGCCGAGCTCGACCGCGCCGCCGCCGAGGCGGCCGATCTCGCGCTGTGGCGAGCGGCGCAGCTGGCGTTGGCGGAGGGAAAGCCGGCCTTCGCGGTGATCGAGCGGCGCGCCGATACCGAGACGCTGCGCCGGCCCGGCTATCTCTACGATCCGTGGTGGCCGGATCATTGCTGGCCCTACGGCCCTTATTGGCAGTGCCGCCCGATGCTACCCGCCTATGCCCCGCCCGTCGCCGACGGCCGCGCACGCGCGACGCTGACGGTGCGGTTCGAGAACCGCGCGACGGGCCGCAACGTGGATGCGGCAGCGACCGTCCGACGTTTGGAGGCTGCCTATCGCCCGCCCGGTCCGCCAACAAGTCCGCCGCCGAAGGCGCCGGCGGCACCGCCGCCCAGTGCGCCGCGCGTGGCACCGCGGACCTGAGGGCGCGCTTGCTTCGCGGCGCGGCGGCGCGGCATATACCCCCTCTTGAAGAGGTACGGATGTCCGGAAAACTCTCGATCTTGATCATTGCCGCCGCCCTCGTCGCCTGCAGCGGAAACGAGCTGGTCGCGCCGGTCTCGGGGCCGCCGGCCCGGTTCATCACCTATGGCAACGATGCCACGCCGCGCGGCCAGGTGACGCGCGTGGCCTCGAATCCGAGCTTCGAAATGGACGCCCCGCCGGTGGCCGAGGTCGGCAATCTCTGCACTTATCGCGCCCGCAAGGATCCCGTGATGCAGGGCTACGCCGACGGCACGGGCGCGCAATGGGAAGGCGATGTCCAGGTCCGCGACCTGCCGAGCTTCAATTCCAAGTGGTTCAATCCGTCCGATAAGCGGCTGGCGACGATGGTGGCGCGGCCGCGCGTCGGGGTGTTCCGCGTGCGCATCGACGACAATTGCTACAACGCCGCGACGAAGACTTATTCGGCCTGCACCAAGGTGCTCGAAACCGATCTCAGCAAGGTGCGCGGCTTCGCGCGCGCGATGACGCCCGAGCGCGCGACCGCGCTGGCGGTCCAGCTCTGCGAAAAAAAGGTCGCCGAACTGGTCGAGGGCTCGGCGGAGATCCGCCAGGAAAACATCGATCTGCGCTGCCACGTCTTCGAGCAAGCCTATTGCGCGTTGCCGCCCGCGCCGCCCGCGCCACCCCCGCCGCCCGCTCCGGCCAAGAAGAAATAGAACGTCGACCCGTCACCGGCGGTGCCGCGCGCGCAGCGCGGCGGCCGCCTCGCCTCAGCCGCAACCGGAAGACCGCAATGTCCGACCGCTACGCCGCCTACAAGCGCCTCCGCTTCGACCGCCCGGCCGAAGGCGTGCTCCGCGTCACCATGATCAACCCCGACAACCGCATGAACGCCGCCGACGAGCGCATGCACAGCGAGTTGTCGGAGGTCTGGCGCGACATCGACAAAGACACCGAGACCGGCGCCGTGATCCTGCGCGGCAGCGAGCAGGCCTTCTCGGCCGGCGCGGAATTCTCGGTGATCGAGAAGATCGTCGCGGACAAGAGCTACCGCCTGCAGATGTGGAAGGAAGCGCGCGACATCGTCTACAACGTGATCAATTGCAGCAAGCCGACGATCGCCGCCATGAACGGCCCCGCGGTCGGCGCCGGGCTCGCGGCGGGCATGGTCTGCGACATCACCATCGCGGCCAAATCCGCGCGCATCATCGACGGCCACACGCGCCTCGGCGTCGCGGCCGGCGATCACTCGGTCATCATCTGGCCGCTGCTCGTCGGCATGGCCAAGGCAAAGTATTACCTCCTCACCTGCGAGCCCCTGACCGGCGAGGAAGCCGAGCGCATCGGCCTCATCTCGCTCTGCGTGCCTGACGATCAACTCGACGCGCGCAGCATCGAAGTGGCCGCAAAGCTCGCGAAGGGCGCGCGCACCGCGATCAGCTTCACGAAATACGCGCTCAACAACTGGCTGCGCATGATGGGCCCGAACTTCGACACCTCGCTGGCGCTCGAGTTCATGGGCTGGGACACCGGCGACGCCACCGAAGGCCTTGCGAGCTTCCGCGAGAAGCGGAAGCCGAAATTTCCCAAGACCTCGCCGATCTGAGGCCGGCATGCGCGGGCTCAAGAACAAGACCGTTCTCATCACCGGTGCCGCCGGCGGCATCGGCCAGGCGCTGACGGTGCGCTTCGCCGAGGAAGGCTGCCGGCTCGGCCTCATCGACATGAACGCGAACGCGCTCGAAGCGACCGCCCAGCGCGCGCGCGGCGCCGGCGCCACGGCCACGACCTACGCAATCGACATCACCGACTACAACGCGGTCAAAAGCGCGGTCGAGGCCTTCGCCGGCGAGGCCGGGCGCATCGACGTGCTCGTCAACAACGCCGGCTTCGACAAGTTCACGCTCTTCCTCGATACCAAGCCGGATTTCTGGGAGAAGGTGATCGACATCAACTTGAAGGGGCCGATCCACCTGCATCACGCCGTGCTGCCGCACATGGTCAAGGCCAAGAGCGGCAAGGTCGTCAACGTCGCCTCGGACGCGGGC
>JBKOUH010000212.1:0-3149 GCA_046723285.1 Pseudomonadota bacterium | reverse complement strand
CTCCTGATGTGGCTGATCCGCCGCGGCGCCGCGGCCAAGGTGGCGAGTCTCTTCTATCTGACGCCGGCGGTGGCGGCGCTGATGGCCTGGCCGCTGTTCGGTGAAACCTTCGGCCTCATCGGCCTCGGCGGCATGGTCCTGACCGTTCTCGGCGTGGCGCTCGCGAATAGATGAAGGGAACAGGAGGCGGGGAGACGGTGAGGCTGGGAAATGTGCGCGAAGCGCGCCAAAGTTTTTCTCCCCGTCTCCCCGTCTCCTGTTAAATTCCCTTCGCTTTGAGGGAGAAGATCGATGGCCGTTTCCCGCAGCGTGATGTGGGGCGAGCTCAAGGGCATGCGGAAAGTCGAGGCGGTCGAGCAGATGCCGTCCGAATACCGCGAGACCTTGCTCAAGATCATCTACGCGCTCGCCTCGACCGAATTCGCCTCGGTCGAGCAGCACCAGGAATGGATCAACAAGGGGCCGACGGCGGAGGACCGCTTCGCCCAGGCGCAAATCTGCGCCGACGAGGCGCATCAGGGCTTCATCGACAGCCGCATGCTGCGCAGCTTCGGCCCCGAGGGCGAGGTGCTCGCCGACCGCCTGCTCGCCGCGAAGATGGGCGAGCATCCGCTGCATGTCTTCAACGTGCCGTTCGAGAGCTGGGCCGACCTCTGCGGCTTCTGCTTCCTGCTCGATCACGTCGCCTGGTATCACCTGCGCGCGTTCGAAGATTCGAGCTTCGCGCCGTTCGCGCGCGAAATGACCACGATGGTGCACGAGGAGCGCTTCCACGCCTCGTTCGGCGCGCGCCGCATCAAGGATCTCGTGCAGAACAAGCGCTATCAGGATCTCGCCAAGGCCGGCCCGGCCGAAGCGCAGACGACCGTGAACAAGTGGTACCCGCACGCGCTCGACACGTTCGGCGCGGCCAAGTCGAAGTTCAGCGATCTCGCGGTGACGTACGGGATCCGCCGCTGGGGCAACGAAGAGCTGCGCCAGATGTGGAAGGCAGATCTCGACCAGCAGATCGCCGCGATCGGGCTAAGCGTGCCGGATCAGAGCGCGGGCCGGCTCATTCACTAGGTCGTGTACTCACAAAAAGCGTCCTAAGACGCGTCAATTTGGCTGACTCCAAACGCCCGCCACTGTCCGCTTTTGACGCGAACCGACATGGCCCGCGTCATTCGATCACCTCGTCGGCGCGGGTGAGCAAGGAGTCTGACAAGGCGAGGCCGAGCGCCTTGGCGGTCCGGAGATTGACGATCAGCTGGAACTTCGTCGGCTGCTGGAACGGCAGTGTGGCCGGGTTCGCACCTTTGAGAATGAGATCGATGTAGCCCGCCGCGCGGCGAAACATATCCGGGAGATCGACCGAATACGCCATGAGCCCGCCCGCATCGGCGTTCTCGCGCAAGACACACAACGTTGGCAATCGCGCCTGGATCGCGAGTTCGGCGATGAGCCGTCCATGCAGGATGTTTTCCGATTGGGGCCAGATGGCGACGGCATCCGCGCGATCCCGCAGTAGGGTCGCAAAAGCACGCCGGTAGGTCTGCTCACTTACCGGGGCGTCTAGAGGCGCGCCAGTGACCCCAATGCCCACGCGCTGGGCAGCCTTTCGAACTTCGTTTCCGTTCCAGCCTTCCCAATAGTGCCGCAGCGCCAATTGTGCGACTCGGGACGTCCCCGGAACAGCTTCCTTCAGCAGCTCCAGGCGTTTCGCAAATATTTCGGCGCCGGTATCGAAAGCGAAGCCGGTGATGTTGCCGCCCGGCCGCGCCAGGCTTGCCGCATATCCCAAACGAACCGGCTCACTCGCAATTGCCACAACGGGAATCGTCGTCGTCGCCGTCCTGACCGCTTCCGTAGCATCCTGGCGCGGCGTGAAAATGACGTCGGGCTTGGCGCTTATGATTCGGCGGACGAGCTCGGGAATTCGCCGGCTGTCGCCCTCGGGCGAGCGCTTGTCGATGACCAGATTCCGCCCCTCGATGTATCCCAGCCGGCGCAGCTCGTCGTGCCACGCGCGCCATTGGCGCAGCCTCGAGGTTTCGCTCAGGTCTACGGCCGTTTCTCCGCCGGCAAGGACCGCCACATGGCTGATCCTTCCGGCCTGCTGCGCGCGCAGCGCGAGCGGCCAAGCAACCGCCGCGCCAAAAGCTGGAATGAAATCGCGCCGCCTCATGCACCACCTGCCAGCTGGCAACCATAGCAGGACCGCGCGAGCCCCTTAATAGCTTCAGCAATAGCTTCGGCTCGTTATATTTCGGCTGTCGGCACTTAGCGGACCACCCTGGGCGTAAGCCCGGCCCCGCGCGCGCCGCTTATGAGTACACGCCCTAGCCGCGCCGCGGGCTCTCACTTCCCGTCCGCCGCTTGCGGCGAACGGACCGCTGCTCTCCCACTTCGTGGGAGAGATAAGAGTGCGCCAAGCGAAGATTTTTTCTTTTCTCTTCCGCGCAGCGGGAGGAAAGGGCCCATTGCTGCGCTCCTCGTGCAGCAATGGGAAGTAAGGGCGCGCGCTCAGACCCCGACGGCCGCGCGATACACTTCGAGCAGCGCTTCTTCCTCTTCGCGGTCGGCGGCGTTCATCTTGCGCAGCGAGACGACCTTGCGCATCACGCGCGGCTCGTAGCCGTTGCCCTTGGCCTCGGCGTAGATCTCGCGGATGTCGCCCGAGAGCGCCTTCTTCTCTTCCTCGAGCCGCTCGATGCGCTCGAGGTATTTCCTGAGCACGTCGGCCGCGACCGCGCCGGCTTTGGCTTTCTTGCTGTGCTCGATCGGCCCCGTTCCGTCCGCCATGGCGCTCCGTCCCTGATGTGAGTGCGACGGCGCGAAGCTAGCGAAACGCGCTTCGGCGACAATGAGGATTTCTTCGCGCGCTATCCACCGCCTGTGAACAGCGGGGACGACCGCGTCGCTCGGCAAGAGCCGAGCTTCTGTTAAATCGCGCCTTAGGCGATTTGACCGAAGCAACGCTCTTGCGTCGCGACGCGTTCAGGCGGCGAGATCGCGCGCGGTGAGATCGTGCACAAGATGCGGCGCGCCGTAGTCGGCGAGCACGCGCAGCGGATCGCGATAGGCATCGTCGCCGGTCCATTCCGCGCGCGGCTTCTTCTTGCCGTCGAGCAGCGTGCCGAGGCGCCGCCCATGGGCGACGATGCGCC
>JBKOUH010000349.1:0-2576 GCA_046723285.1 Pseudomonadota bacterium | reverse complement strand
GTCCTCGGCCTTCTCGTAGACGTAGCCCGAGGTGAAGAAGATCGCCTCGCAGGTTTCGTCGAAACGCGAGCGGGCCGTGCCGCCGTGGACGGCTCTGGTCTGGCGGCGCTGCGGCCGCCGCGGCGGTCGGTTCTCGGTCATTGCCCCTGTTCTCGGTGATGGGAAACTCGCGCCCTCATAGCGGCTGGGGGCGGCCGGCAAAAGGGGTCTTGCCCTGCCGCTTGCTGGCCCGGCGTACCAACAACGATTTTGCAGCGCATCAATAACCCGCCGTTGCGACTTCGATCCAGCGCGTGGTCGTCCGTCACGTGAAGCAAAATTAAAATATCTCGAGTCGTACGGCAATTATATTGCTCTGATCGTCGCTATCGTGAAAGATATTTCTTGCCGCATCGCAAAAGAGTCGTTAGCAGTCGCAAGAGCCGCGCGCGCTTCTGGCGAACGATCCGGGCGCGCCGCACGTTTTATTCGGCGTAGAATAGGGGTCGCGCCATGTCTCAGAACGTCGTCGCCATGGACCAGTATCGTCCCGCGCCTGCCGCCAAGGACCTCTACGAGGTCGGCGAGATTCCGCCGGTCGGGCATGTGCCAAAGAAGATGTATGCCTGGGCGATCCGGCGCGAGCGGCACGGCGATCCCGACTCGGCGATGCAGGTGGAAGTCGTCGACGTGCCGCGGCTCGACAGCCACGACTGCCTGATCATGGTGATGGCGGCGGGCGTCAACTACAACGGCGTCTGGGCCGCGCTCGGAAAGCCGATCTCGCCGTTCGACGTGCACAAGGCCGAGTATCACGTGGCCGGCTCGGACGCGGCCGGTATCGTCTACGCGGTCGGCGACAAGGTGAAGCGCTTCAAGGTCGGCGACGAGGTCGTCGTCCACTGCAACCAGGACGACGGCGACGACGAGGAGTGCAACGGCGGCGATCCGATGTTCTCGCCGAGCCAGCGCATCTGGGGCTACGAGACGCCGGACGGATCCTTCGCGCAATTCGCGCGCGTGCAGGACCGGCAGCTGATGCCGCGGCCGCTCCACCTCACCTGGGAAGAGAGCGCCTGCTACACGCTGACGCTCGCCACCGCCTACCGCATGCTGTTCGGGCACCGCCCGCACATCCTGCGCCCCGGCCATAACGTGCTGGTGTGGGGCGCCTCGGGCGGGCTCGGCTCGATGGCCGTGCAGCTTTGCGCGGTGTCGGGCGCCAACGCGATCGGCATCATCTCCGACGACTCGAAGAAGGACTTCGTGATGTCGCTGGGCGCCAAGGGCACGATCAACCGCAACCAGTTCAAGTGCTGGGGGCGGCTGCCCGAGGTCAACGACCGCGGCGGCTACGGCGACTACATGAAGGAGTGCCGGAAGTTCGGCGCCGCGATCTGGCAGTTCACCGGCAAAGGCAACGACGTCGACTTCGTGTTCGAGCATCCGGGCGAGCAGACGTTTCCGGTCTCGTGCTTCGTCGTGAAGCGCGGCGGCATGGTGGTCTTCTGCGCCGGCACCACCGGCTACAACATCACCTTCGACGCGCGCTTCGTGTGGATGCGCCAGAAGCGCATCCAGGGCTCGCACTTCGCCAATCTGTTGCAAGCCTCGCAGGCGAACCGCCTCGTGATCGAGCGGCGCATCGATCCCTGCATGTCGGAAGTCTTCTCGTGGCTCGACATCCCGAAGGCGCACATGAAGATGCTGAAGAACCAGCACAAGCCCGGCAACATGGCCGTGCTGGTGCAGGCCAAGCGCCCGGGCCTGCGCACGCTCGAAGACGCGATGGAAGGGTAGGCGGCGCCCTCGGGCGATCCTTCGTGACCGCGCTTACGCAGAAAGCACCATTTCCAGACCCTCCGCCGTTCTCTGGATTGGCGCGGGCGAGGCCGCGCTCAAGGCCCGCATGCGGTCCACGATCGCATCGAACGTCTTGCCGGTGGCAAGGCTGAGCGGCCACGGGCGAGTGCGCACCGGCAGCAGCCGCAGCCGGCGCACGCGGCCGAATTCGATGTCGACGAGGAATACGAACGACCAATCGTCGTGACGAAACGGAAAATTCCAGAAACCGCCGAAGTTCCAAAAATTCCAGAAGTCGTCGATGAAGCCGCCCGTATCGAAGAGAATGACACCGCCGCGATAGCTCTTCACCGCCTGGAAGATGTGTGCCGAATGGCCATGGACGATGTCGATTCCGCGGTCGATGGCAGCGTAGGCGAAGGCGCGGAAGCTAGCCCTGGGCCGCAGGCGCATGAAGGGGCCCCAATGAAGGGACAGGACGATGGGGGACGCGCCCGCATTTCGCAGCTCCAGCGCGCATCGCGCGATGGCATCGAGGCCAGCCCCACGCCAATCGATATCGATGAAATTCGTGCCCGACGCGCCAGATCGGCTGCGGAAGGGCGGCATCGTATCCGTCGCCGATATCACGCCGACGCGCACGCCCGGCAGGTTGAGAATGGCCGGCGCCGCCGCGGCCGCGGCGTCGGGCCCTGCGCCGGCATGGCGAATGCCCGCGCCGTCCAGATGCCGGAGGGTATCGAGCAGGCCCGCCGCGTTGAAGTCGAGGATATGGTTGTTGGCGAGAGAAACGA
>JBKOUH010000144.1:0-2754 GCA_046723285.1 Pseudomonadota bacterium | reverse complement strand
GATCTGTGCGTACCCGGACCCGCCGCTCCCGCCGCTCCCGCCGCCCTCCCGGGGGCTCCGCCGCTTGCCCTGCTGCGTCCCGCGGAGCAGACCGCGCCCCTCGTCTTTGCCTCGCCGCACTCCGGACGCACCTACCCGGCGGATTTCGTCGCCTCCGCGCGACTCGACCCGCTCGAGCTCCGGCGGAGCGAAGACAGCTTCGTGGACGAGCTGTTCGCCGCCGCCCCTTCCTGCGGTGCGCCGCTGCTCGCGGCGACCTTCCCCCGGGCGTTCTGCGACCCCAACCGCGAGCCGTTCGAGCTCGATCCGGCGATGTTCGAGGATCGGCTGCCGGATTACGTGAACACGGCCTCGCCGCGCGTCGCCGCCGGGCTCGGCACCATCGCCAAGGTCGTGTGCAACGGTGCCGAGATCTACCGCAAGAAGCTCCGCTTCGCCGAGGCGCTGACGCGCATCGACACCTATTACCGCCCCTATCACGCGGCGCTGATGCGGCTCGTCGAGGACACCAAGCGGCGTTTCGGCGTCGCCGTCGTCGTCGATTGCCACTCGATGCCCTCGGTGGGCGGCCCGATGGACCGCGACCCCGGCGCGCGCCGCGTCGATTTCGTGCTCGGCGATGCCTACGGCGCCGCCTGCCATCCGGCGCTGACGCTCGCCGCCGAGGCCAAGCTGCGGAGCTTCGGCTATGCCGTCCACCGCAACATGCCCTATGCCGGCGGCTACACGACGCGCCACTACGGCAGTCCCGGCGGCGGCCAGCATGCGCTGCAGATCGAGATCAACCGCGCGCTCTACATGGACGAGGACAGCTACGGCCGCCGTGCCGCGTTCGAGACCGTGAAGACGCATCTGACCGCGCTCGTCGCGCATTTGGCGACGCTGGACCTCAAGGAGCTGGCACGGTGAGCGCCGAGACGGCGTCGGCCAAGCCCGAAACGGCCGGGCCGCCGGCAAAGCAGGTCACGATCCGCCCCTCGCGCGAGGCCGACATGCCGGCCGTGCAGCGCATCTACGCGCACCACGTCATGCACGGCTTCGGCTCGTTCGAGGAGGAGCCGCCCGATCTCGCCGAACTGATGCGGCGCCGGTCCGAATATCTCTCCCGCCGCCTGCCCTATCTCGTCGCCGAGCTCGACGGACATATCGTCGGCTATGCCTATGCCGGGCCCTATCGCACGCGCTCGGCCTATCGCTTCACGGTCGAGAATTCGATCTATGTCGCTCCGTCGGCGGCGCGGCACGGCATCGGCCGCAAGCTTCTGGCCGAGCTCATCGCGCAATGCACGGCGCTCGGCTACCGGCAGATGATCGCCGTGATCGGCGACAGCGAGAACGCGGGCTCGATCAAGCTGCACGAGGCCTTGGGCTTCAAGCCCGCCGGCAATCTCCGCTCCGTCGGCCGCAAGAAAGGCCGCTGGCTCGACAGCGTGATGATGCAGCTTTCGCTCGGCGACGGCGACCGCACCGATCCGCCGAAGTCGAAGTAGATTCAGCCCGCCGCCGCTTTCGCCTTGCGCTCGGCCGGCCCCTGCCCGAACCCCACCGCGACGCGGTTCCAGGCATTCATCAGCGCGACCGCGAAGGTTAAATCGACCAGCTCCTTGTCGGAGAATTCGGCCCGCGCGGCCTGATACGCATCGTCCGGCGCGTGCGTGACCGAGACATGCGTGAGCGACTCGGCCCAGGCCAGCGCCGCCCGCTCGCGCACGCTGAAGAACGAAGCCTCGCGCCAGGCGGCAAGGCAATCGAGCCGCTGCTCGCTTTCGCCCGCCTTGCGCAGATCGTTGGCGTGCAGGTCGCAGCAATAGGCACAGCCGTTGATCTGCGAGATGCGCAGGTAGACGAGATCGACCAGATTGCGGTCGAGGCCGCATTCGAGCATGAATTTGCTGACGCCGCGCATAGCGGCGACGGCGTCGGGGGCCACGGTCCAATAGGCAAGGCGCAGGCTCATGCGGAGTCCTCCATCTGTGGTCGGCTTTATTGACGAAATGGGAGGCCGGTTTGTGACTCCGCCCTCTGGCCAGCCTGCACCGCCGTTCGTAGATTCACGGTAGGCACTTCGCGCAGGATTGCATGGCCACGCTCGTCAACCGCTCGGGCCGTCCGGATTGGTCGATCGACCAGGACTGGCCCGGCTATGCCCGAGAGGAGCACGGCATTTGGCGCACTCTGTTCGCGCGCCAGGCCAAGCTGCTGCAGAAGCGCGCGGCGCCCGAGTTTCTCAACGGCGTGGCCCGCCTTGGCGTCGCCGCCGACGGCATTCCCGACTTCCGGCGCTTGAACGACGTGCTCGGCAAGGCGACCGGGTTCCAGATCGTGGCCGTGCCCGGGCTCGTGCCCGACGACATCTTCTTCGAGCACTTGGCGCACCGGCGCTTCCCCTCGACCTACTTCATCCGCAAGCCCGAGCAACTCGACTACATCGAGGAGCCGGACGTCTTCCACGACATCTTCGGCCACGTGCCGCTGCTCGTGAACCCGGTCTTCGCCGACTACATGGAGGCCTATGGCGAGGGCGGCCTCAAGGCTTTGAAGCAAGGCGCGCTCGAGAAACTCTCGCGGCTCTATTGGTACACGGTCGAGTTCGGCTTGATCGCACGGCCGGAGGGATTGCGCATCTACGGCTCGGGCATCGTCTCGTCGAAGGGAGAGTCGGAATATTGCCTCGATCACCCGGGGCCGAACCGCCTCGGCTTCGACCTGCTCCGCATCATGCGCACGCGCTACCGCATCGACGCGTTCCAGGAG
>JBKOUH010000533.1:0-5041 GCA_046723285.1 Pseudomonadota bacterium | reverse complement strand
CGATCGTCGTCGGGCCCTATCTGATCGCGGCGCTCGAAGGCGAGCAGGGGCTCCGCGCCGCGAGCCTGCGCGAGCAGATCCGCGCCGCCGGCCCGAGCCAGCCCGTCGCCGACGCCGTGGCGACCGCGGTCGGCCTCGCCTATCCCTGAGGCCGCGCCATGTACCGCTACGACGAGTTCGACCGCACCTTCGTCGCCGAGCGCGTCGCGCAGTTCCGCGATCAGGTGCGGCGCCGCCTCGCCGGTGAGCTGACCGAGGATGAGTTCCGTCCGCTTCGGCTCATGAACGGCCTCTATCTCCAGCTCCACGCCTACATGCTGCGTGTCGCCATCCCCTACGGCACGCTGTCGTCGCGCCAGCTGCGCATGCTCGCGCACATCGCGCGGCGCTACGATCGCGGCTTCGGCCATTTCACCACGCGCCAGAACATCCAGTTCAACTGGATCAAGCTCGAAGAGGCGCCCGACATCCTCGCCGATCTCGCCGCGGTCGAGATGCACGCGCTCCAGACCAGCGGCAACTGCATCCGCAACGTCACCGCCGATCACTGGGCCGGCGTGGCGCCCGACGAGATCGAGGATCCGCGCATCTGGTCGGAGATCATCCGCCAGTGGTCGACGCTGCATCCCGAATTCTCGTTCCTGCCGCGGAAGTTCAAGATCGCGGTCACCGGATCGCCCAACGACCGCGCCGCGGTGAAGGTGCACGACATCGGCATCCGCATGCATCGCAACGAATCGGGCGAAGCCGGGTTCGAGATCATCGTCGGCGGCGGGCTCGGGCGTACGCCGATGATCGGCAAGACCATCCGCGACTTCCTTCCGAAGCGCCATTTGCTTTCGTATCTCGAGGCGATTCTGCGCGTCTACAACGAGTACGGCCGGCGCGACAATCTCTTCAAGTCGCGCATCAAGATCCTCGTCCACGAAATCGGCGCCGCCGAGATGGCGCGCCGCGTCGAGGAAGAATGGGCGCAGATCCGCGGCGGCACGCTCGATCTCCCGATCGAGACGATCGCCGGCATCGCCGCGCAATTCGCGGCGCCGTCCTATGCGCCGCAGCCCCGGCAAGTGCCGGAGATCGACGCGCTGCGCTTCTCCGAGCCCGCGTTCGCGCGCTGGATCAAGACCAACGTGGCCGCGCACCGCGAGCCCGGCTACGCGATCGTCACGCTGTCGCTGAAGCCCGAGGGCGGCCCGCCCGGCGATGCCAGCGCCGCGCAGATGGACGCCGTCGCCGATCTGGCCGACGCGATGAGCTTCGGCGAGATCCGCGTCAGCCACGAGCAGAATCTGCTGCTGCCGCATGTGCCGCGCGCGGCGCTGCCGGCGCTGTGGCGCGCGCTCGCCGCGCTCAATCTCGCGACGCCCAATGCCGGCAAGATCACCGACATCATCTGCTGCCCGGGCCTCGACTACTGCAGCCTCGCCAATGCGCGCTCGATCCCGGTGAGCCAGCGGCTCACGCAGCGGTTCAACGATCTGGCGCGCGTGCACGACATCGGCGATCTCAAGATCAAGATGTCGGGCTGCATCAACGCCTGCGGCCATCACCATGTCGGCCATATCGGCCTGCTCGGCGTCGACAAGAACGGCGAGGAATTCTACCAGATCACGCTGGGCGGCAGTGCCGAGAGCGACGCCTCGCTCGGCGCCATCCTCGGCCCCGCGGTCTCGAGCGCCGACGTCGTGGATGCGGTCGAAACCGTGGTCGAGACCTACCTCGCCGAACGCCGCGGGGGCGAGCGCTTCCTGGACACTTATCGCCGCGTCGGCGCGGCCCCGTTCAAGGAGCGCCTCTATGCCGCTGCTTAAGCACGGCGCGCTTATCGACGACCGCTGGCGGCGCCTCGCCGACGAGGATCCGCTGCCCGGCACCGATGCGGTGATCGTAACGCTCGCGCGCTGGCGCGCGGACCGGGTGTTGGCCGGCCGCGGCAGCCCGCTCGGCTTGGCGCTCAGGAACAGCGAGGCGGTGCAGCCGCTGGCGGGCGAAATCCAGAGCTTCGAGCTCGTGGCCCTCGAATTCCCGAAATTCACCGATGGCCGCGCCTACAGCCAGGCGCGCCTCCTGCGCGAGCGGCTCGGCTTCACCGGCGAGCTGCGCGCGACCGGCCAGGTGTTGCCCGATCAGCTTCTCTTCATGCAGCGCTGCGGCTTCGATGCGTTCGAGATCGCCGAAGGCGTGGCGCTCGAAGCCTGGCGCAAGGCCCTCGCATCGTTCTCGGTCTTCTATCAGCCGACCGGCGACGGACGCGATCCCGTCAATTCGCTCCGCCGCGTCATCGGGAGCCGCCTATGAGCAGATGGACACAAGCCGCGGAATCTCTGGTCACCGGCGACGCAGAATTGGCCGCGCTCGCGGCGCTGGCCGAAACCACCGACACGCGCGGTCTGCTCGAAGCCGTGCTCACCGGTCGCTATGCCGGCCGCACCGCTGTGGTCGCCTCGTTCGGCGCCGAATCCGCCGTGCTGCTGCACTTCGTCGCCGGCATCGACCGCCGCGCGCCGGTGATCTTCCTCGAAACCGGCAAGCTCTTCGCCGAAACGCTGGCCTACCGCGATCGTCTCGTCGAGCGCCTCGGCCTCGAGGATGTGAGGAGCGTCAGGCCTGACGCGGCCGCGCTGCTCGCTGCGGATCCCGCCGGCGATCTTTGGCGGCGCGATCCCGACCGCTGCTGCAGCCTGCGCAAGGTGGAGCCGCTCGAGCGCGCTCTCGCGGGCTTCGGGGTGTGGATCAACGGCCGCAAGCGCTACCAAAGCGAAGATCGCAGCCGCCTGCCGCTGGTCGAGCGCGCCAATGGGCGCGTCAAGCTCAATCCGCTCGTCGCCTGGAGCCCCGAACGCATCGACCGCTATTTCGCCGAGCATCGCTTGCCAAAACATCCGCTCGCGGCTCTGGGCTTCCGCTCGATCGGATGCGAGCCGTGCACGACGCCGGTGGCGTCCGACGAAGACGCGCGTGCGGGCCGTTGGCGCGGCACGGAGAAGACCGAGTGCGGCATACATTTTCCTGCAACACGATCGTGAGATGAGACGGCGATGAACGACCTCGATTGGCTCGAATCCCAGAGCGTCTACATCCTGCGCGAGGCGAAAAGCCGCTTCGAGCGACTCGCCATGCTGTGGTCGCTCGGCAAGGACTCGAACGTCATGATCTGGCTCGCCAAGAAGGCGTTCCTGGGCCGCGTGCCTTTCCCGGTCGTGCACCTCGATACCGGGCTCGAATTTCACGAGTCCTATGCGTTCCGCGAGCGCTTTGCGCGCGATTGGATTCTCGATCTCATCGCCGACGATTGCCCGCCGATCGAGGCGACCGATCCGAGCTTGGCGCCCAATTCGCGCCTCGCCGCCCGCAAGACACTGGGCCTGAGCCAGGCGATCGAGCGCTACGCGTTCCAGGGCATCATCGCCGGCATCCGTCGCGACGAGCAGGCGACGCGCGCCAAGGAGCGCGTCTTCAGCCCGCGCCGCGCCGACGGCGCCTGGGATTTCCGCGACCAGCCGCCGGAATTCTGGGACCTCTACTGCGCCGAAGCGCCGCACAACGGCCATGTCCGCGTCCACCCGCTGTTGCATTGGACCGAGATCGACGTCTGGCGCTACATCCGTCGCGAGGAAATTCCGGTCGTGCCGCTCTATTTCGCGCGCGACGGCAAGCGCTTCCGCTCGCTCGGCGAGATCGGCATCACCCACCCGATCGAAAGCCACGCCGGCGACGTCGATGCGATCGTCCGCGAGCTCAAGACGATCAAGAGCCCCGAGCGCGCCGGGCGCGCCATGGACCACGATTCCGAGGACGCATTCGAGCGCCTGCGCGTCGCGGGGTACATGTAGCATGTCGCCCGCGCCCGAAACGGGACAGCGCGCACTGCCCATCGTCGTGGTCGGCCACGTCGATCACGGAAAATCGACGCTGGTCGGCAGATTGCTGCACGACACCAATTCGCTGCCGGAGGGCAAGCTCGCCGAGCTCCGCGCGATTTCGGACCGGCGCGGCGGCGCGCTCGAATGGTCGTTCGTGCTCGATGCGCTGCAGTTGGAGCGCGATCAGGGCATCACCGTCGACACGACGCAGATCTGGTTCGCCACCGCCAGGCGCCGCTACGTGATCATCGACGCGCCCGGGCACAAGGAATTCCTGCGCAACATGGTAACGGGCGCGTCGCGCGCCGAAGCCGCGCTGCTCGTCATCGACGCGAAGCAGGGCCTATCCGAACAGAGCCGCCGTCACGCCTATCTCTTGCGATTGCTCGGCGTCGAGCAGGTGGCGGTGGCCGTCAACAAGATGGACCTCGTCGGCCACGATGAAGCCCGCTTCGCCGCGATCGCAGGCGAGATTCGCGGCTATCTCGCCGGCCTCGGCCTCGCGGCGAGCGCCGTGATCCCGGTCTCGGCGCGCCACGGCGACAACATTGCCGCAGCGAGCGCCGCCTTGCCCTGGTACACGGGGCCGAGCGTCGTCGAAGCGCTCGACGCCTTCGCGCCGCGCCCGCCGCCGGTCGATCAGCCGCTGCGACTGCCGGTGCAGGATGTCTACCGGCTCGGCGACAAGCGCGTGCTCGTCGGCCGCATCGAGAGCGGTCGGCTCGGCGTCGGCGACGCGCTGCGCGTCAACCCGACCGGTCGCGTCGCGCGCGTCGAGGGCATCGAAGATTGGAACCGCGCGGCGCCGCGCCGCGCGGCCGTCGCCGGCGAGAGCGTCGCCGTGACGCTCGACGAAGAGGTCTTCGCCGAGCGCGGCCATCTTCTCTCCTCGTCTGACGCGGCGCCCATCGTGGCGACCGCCATCGCCGCGCGCGTGTTTTGGCTCGACGACGAGCCGCTCGCCGCCGGGCGCCGGCTCCAAGTGCGCATCGGCACGCGCGAGATCGATGCCACGGTCGTGGGCCTCGAGCAGGCCGTCAGCGTCGAAACGCTCTCGGTCGGCGCGGCCACGAGCATCGAGCGCGGCGGTGTCGCCACGGCGTTGCTGCACGGCGTCGTTCCGTTCAGCTTCGATCGCTTCCAGGACCATCCGGCGACCGGGCGCGGCGTTCTCT
>JBKOUH010000293.1:0-2990 GCA_046723285.1 Pseudomonadota bacterium | reverse complement strand
ATTGTGCGCCAAGGCGGGAGCCGGGGAAAGCGCCGGTTGATGCAGCATGCGAAGCGTGCCAAGGAATCGGCGCCAGGGAGACTGAGCAACGATGCCGGGCGCGCCATCCGACTCCATCGGGACTTTCGACTACATCGTCGTCGGCGCCGGCACCGCGGGGTGCCTGCTCGCGAACCGGCTCTCGGCCGATCCGGCGCGGCGCGTGCTGCTGCTCGAGGCCGGCGGCGACGACAATTATTTCTGGATCCGCGTGCCGATCGGCTACCTCAAAACCAAAAACAACCCGCGCACCGACTGGTGCTTCAAGACCGAGCCCGAGCCCGGCCTCAACGGCCGTGCGATCGACTACACGCGCGGGCGCGTCCTCGGCGGCTGCTCCTCGATCAACGGCATGATCTACATGCGCGGCCAGGCGCGCGACTACGATCAGTGGCGCCAGCTCGGCAATGCCGGCTGGGGCTGGGATGACGTGCTGCCCCACTTCAAATGCCACGAAGACCATTATCGCGGCGCCGACGACGCGCATGGCAGCGGCGGCGAATGGCGCATCGAGGAGCAGCGCCTCTCGTGGGAGATCCTCGACGCGTTCCGCTTGGCATGCGCCGAGGTCGGCATCCGCGCGACCGAGGATTTCAACCGCGGCGACAACGAGGGCTGCGGCTATTTCCAGGTGAACCAGCGTCGCGGCGTGCGCTGGAGCGCGGCCGACGCGTTTCTCCATCCGGTGAAGCGCCGCCCCAATCTCGCGGTGCTGACGCATGCCCATGCGCGGCGATTGCTGATCGAGGGCAAGCGCTGCACGGGCATCGAATTCGCGCAAGGCGATGCGGTGAAGCGCGCCATGTGCGCGGGAGAAGTGATCCTCGCCAGCGGGGCCATCGGCTCGCCGCAGATCCTTCAACTTTCCGGCGTCGGCCCGGCGGCGCACTTGGCCGCCCACGGCATTGGCGTTCGCCACGAATTGCCGGGCGTCGGCGAGAATCTGCAGGACCATCTCCAGATCCGCTGCGCGTTCAAGGTCCGGAACACGCGCACGCTGAACGAGCGCGCCAACCGGATGCTCGGCCGCGTCGGCATGGGGCTCGAATATTTCCTGTTGAAACGCGGGCCGCTCACCATGGCGCCCTCGCAACTGGGCGCCTTCGTCAAGAGCGACCCGGCGAAAGAGACGCCGAATCTCCAGTATCACATCCAGCCGCTGAGCCTCGATGCGTTCGACAAGCCGCCGCATCCGTTTCCGGCGTTCACGGCCTCGGTGTGCAATCTCCGCCCCGAGAGCCGCGGCCATGTGCGCATCAAGAGCGCCGATCCGATGGCGGCGCCGGCGATCCGGCCGAACTACCTCGCGGCTGCGGCCGACCGGCAGGTGGCGGCCGATGCTATCAAGCTCACGCGCCGCATCGTCGCCGCCAAGGCGCTCTCGCGCTTCGCGCCCGAAGAATTCCTGCCCGGTCCCAAGGTCGCGTCGGACACGGAGCTGGCGCAGGCCGCCGGCGACATCAGCACCACGATCTTCCACCCGGTCGGCACCTGCAAGATGGGCGGCGATCCGATGGCCGTCGTCGACGAGCGCTTGCGCGTGCGCGGCCTCGAGGGCCTCCGTGTCGTCGATGCCTCGATCATGCCGACGATCACCTCCGGCAACACCAACTCGCCGACGCTGATGATCGCCGAGAAGGGCGCCGAGATGATCAAGGCAGATGCGAAGGGTGCGTGATTTCATCCATCACAAGGACTTCATTTCAGGGAGAAAGGCCGTGACCATCTTTTTTTGGACCCGCCGCAGCGTCTTCATCGCCGCCGCTTTCCTATTCGTCGCCGCGCCCGCGATTGCGCGCGATCAGCCGGAGAGCCGGCTCGACGCGATCGTCAAGCAGGGCTTCCTCCGCATCGGCACGACGGGGGATTACAAGCCCTTCACCTATCTCAATCCCGAGACGAAGCAGTTCGAGGGCATCGACATCGACATGGCGAAGTCGCTGGCCAAGGCGCTCGGCGTCGAGGCGCGCTTCGTGCAGACCGCGTGGCCGAAGCTCATGGCCGATTTCGAGGCCGACAATTTCGACATCGCGATGGGCGGCGTCTCGGTCAATCTCGACCGCCAGAAGAAGGGTCTGTTCAGCACCGCGTATCTCGTCGACGGCAAGACGCCGATCGCGCGCTGCGCCGACAAGGAGAAGTACCAAACGCTGCAGCAGATCGACCAGCCGGGCGTGCGCGTCATCGTCAATCCTGGCGGCACGAACCAGCGCTTCGCCGCCGCCAACCTCAAGCGTGCGCAAGTGACCGTCTTCGGGGACAACGTCACGATCTTCGACCAGATCGTCGCCGGCAAGGCCGACGTGATGATCACCGACGCGATCGAGACGGTGCTGCAGCAGAAATTGCGGCCCGCGCTCTGCGCCATCCACCCCGAGCAGCCGTTCAATTTTTCCGAGAAGGCTTATTTCCTGCCGCGCGACCCGGTCTTCAAGGCCTTCGTCGACCAATGGCTGCGCCAGGCGGTGATGAGCAGGGAGTATCAGGCGATCTACGACAGATGGCTGAAGTAGGGGCCCGTCGCGGCTGCCCAAAAGCGCGGCAGAATCGTTGAAAACCAATACGATGCAGGATGACTGCGCGCCCACCGCGCATTGACTCCCCTATTTCACGCCCATAGTAAGGTCCAGCGCCCCGCAAGAATCGGAAATGGGGGCGAACAGAGACCGCGGCACACGCGGCCATCGGGAGGAACGCGGGTGAGCGACGACATCGTCCTTCGCACCGAAGGGCTGACCAAGGAGTTCAAGGGCTTCGTCGCCGTCAAGAACGTCTCCTTGGCGGTGCGCCGGGGGACGATTCACGCGCTGATCGGCCCCAACGGCGCGGGCAAGACGACCTGCTTCAACCTCCTCACCAAGTTCCTGTCGCCCACGGCCGGTCGCATCGTCTACGCCGGGAAGGACATCACCGCCGCGAGCCCGGCCGAGATCGCGCGCATGGGCCTGGTG
>JBKOUH010000401.1:0-7300 GCA_046723285.1 Pseudomonadota bacterium | reverse complement strand
GGGTCGGCCTCCTCATTGGCAAATTTATGTTGCGACACTAGACCGGGCGAACCCAGCGACGCGCCGACCGCGCCGCGGCGGCGAAGCGCTGCGAATGCTGAGAGCGCCACGGCACGCATTCTTAGTCCGACCATTGGTCCTGAGACGAAGAACGGGGCCGATGGTCTGGCCCCGTACTCGCGTTAAGTCCCAGTTCTAATTGGCTCCGGCGGTAGGGCTCGAACCTACGACCTAGCGGTTAACAGCCGCTTGCTCTACCGCTGAGCTACGCCGGAACAGCAGGAATCGCCATAAGCGCCGTGAGGCGCGACGGCGAGGGCGCCGCTTATATCAATAGCTGGGGCGGGGCGCCAGTATCCGCTTGCGGTTCAATTGGTCGCGCAATCGCAGTGCGGCAAGGGGTAGGCGCGTCACGTCGCGCCGAAGCGGTCGTGGTGCCGCTTCAGCGGGTTGCGCATCTGCTCGGACCAGTGCGGCGGCGTCGCGGCGACGCCAATCGCCACGAAGGCGATGCTGCGCAGGGCGTCGGGCACGCGCAGCAGCGCGCGGATTGCCGGGAGGCGTGCCGGCCGCGCGATCCAGGTGCTGGTGAGGCCAGAGGCCGTGGCGGCGAGCAGCATGTTCTGGATCGCGGCGCCCATGCTCAACACGAACAGCTCCTCCTGCGCGTCCTCGCCGATCTCCGCGGCATTGATGTAGCGCGCCTTCGTGCCGGCATCGCCCAAGACGAGGATGAGCCCCGGCGCAAGCAGGAGATCGGCCTGCTTCTCGGTGACCGAACGGTATCGGGAGTCGTGGGCGGCCGCTTCGTCGAGAAAGGCCAGGCGCAGCGCCCGCTTCAATTCCGGATCGCCGATGACGATGAATTCCCAGGGCTGGCGGTTGGCCGCCGAGGGGGCCCAGCGCGCCGCTTCGAGCACGTACGCAATGGCGGCTGCGGGGACCCCGGCCGGCGCGTGGTCACGCGCCGTGCGGCGCGAGCGGGCAAGGTCAAGGAAGGGAAGGGGCGTGGCCATGTCTTCTACCCTGCATGACTCGGTTGCGAGGCTGGGGCTTCCGGTGCGGAAACCTCCGCTATAATGCCTCGGACAGGGAGGAGCCGGGAAACGACATGGAGAAGGGTCCCAACCCCAAGGAGACCGCGGCCGACGGCGCGACGCGCGTCGGCGAGCGCGGCGGCAACGATCCGCTGCCCGAGCTGGCCGCGCTCGAGAAGAAGATCCTCTGGCTCTCGACCTGGACGATCCACAACGCCAACCATCTGCGCGAAAGCCGCGACGGCTTGAAGGTCGGTGGGCATCAGGCCTCGTCGGCCTCGGTCGCGACGCTCCTGACCGCGCTATACCTCAACGTCCTCCGCCCCGAGGACCGCGTCGCGGTGAAGCCGCATGCGAGCCCGGTCTTCCACGCGATCCAGTATCTGTTCGGCCGCCAGTCGCGCGCGAACCTCGAGCGCTTCAGGGCACTCGGCGGCGCGCAGGCCTATCCCTCGCGCACCAAGGACGTCGACGACGTCGACTTCTCCACCGGCTCGGTCGGCTTGGGCGTCGCCATGACCAGCTTCGCGGCGCTGGTGCAGGATTATCTCGCCGACAAGGACATGCTGCCGGAGGCCAAGGGCCGCATGGTCGCCATCGCCGGCGATGCCGAGCTCGACGAGGGCAACATCTACGAGGCGATGCTCGAGGGCTGGAAGCACGACGTCCGGAACGTCTGGTGGGTCATCGACTACAATCGCCAGAGCCTCGACAACGTCGTCTCCGACCGCCTGTTCTACCGCATCGACCGCATGTTCCTGGCGATGGATTGGCGCGTCGTCACGCTTAAGTACGGCAAGAAGCTCGAAGCCGCGTTCGCCGGGCCTGACGGCGACGCGCTGCGCCAATGGATCGACGATTGCCCCAATTCGGTCTACTCGGCGCTGGTCTACAAGGGCGGCCCCGGCTGGCGCGCGCATTTGGAGGCCGACATCGGCCATAAGCCCGGCATCAAGGCGCTGTTGAAGCGTCTCGGCGATGCCGAGCTGCACGCGCTGATGACCAATCTCGCCGGGCATGATCTCGAGACCATGCTCGAGGCCTTTCATGCCGTGCCCGACGACAAGCCGACCGCCTTCATCTGCTACACGATCAAGGGTCACGGCCTGCCGTTCGCCGGACACAAAGACAATCACGCCGGCCTCATGAACGAGGCGCAGATGGCCGGCTTCAAGAAGACGATGCGCGTGCCCGACGGCGCCGAATGGGATGCGTTCGCCGGGCTCGATCTGCCGCCAGCGCGCATCAAAGAGTTCCTGGCCTCGGTTCCGTTCGCGCAGAAATATCCGCGCCGGCACACGGCGCCCACGATCGAGGTGCCGGAGACGCTCGCGGTCGACATCGCGCCGCGCATGTCGACGCAGGAGGGCTTCGGGCGGATCATGAACGAGCTCGGCCGCTCGGAGAGCGAGCTCGCGCGCCGCATGGTGACGACCTCGCCCGACGTGACCGTCTCGACCAATCTCGGCGGCTGGGTGAACCGGCGCGGCCTTTACAGCCGCATCGAGCGCGAGGACGTGTTCAAGCACGAAGGCGTCGTCTCGGCGCAGCATTGGAAGATGACGCGCGCGGGCCAGCACATCGAGTTGGGCATCGCCGAGAACAATCTCTTTATTCTCCTCGGCGCGCTCGGCCTCGCGCACGAGCTGTTCGGCACGCGCCTGATGCCGGTCGGCACGCTCTACGATCCGTTCATCGCGCGCGGCCTCGATGCGATGACCTACGCGCTCTATCAGGGCGCGCGCTTCATGCTGGTGGCGACGCCGTCGGGCATCACGCTTGCGCCCGAAGGCGGCGCGCATCAATCCGTCGGCACGCCGCTGATCGGCATGGCCGCAGACGGCCTCGCGTCGTTCGAGCCCGCCTATGTCGACGAACTGGCGGCGATCATGGCCTGGGGCTTCCGCCACATGCAGGCGGAGAAGGGCGGCTCGGTCTATCTACGCCTTTCGACGCGGCCCCTCGACCAGCCCAAGCGCGCGATGACGCCCGAGCTTGGCGAGGCCGTGATCGCCGGCGGCTATTGGGCGGTGCCGCCGGGGCCCGATTGCACGGTCGCCATCGCCTATACCGGCGCCGTCGCCGCCGAAGCGCGCGAGGCGCATGCGGCGCTGCTCGAAGACGTGCCCGGCGCCGCGTTGCTCGCGATCACCTCGGCGGACCGCCTGCACGACGATTGGCAGGCGGCCAAGCGCGCGCGGCGCGGCGGGAACACGGCCGTGCGCGCGCCGGTCGAGCGCCTGCTCGATCAATTGCCGCGCGATGCCGCGATCGTCAGCGTCATCGACGGTCATCCGGCGACGCTCTCCTGGGTCGGCGCCGTCGGCGGCCATCGCTCCTATCCGCTCGGCGTCGAGAAATTCGGCCAGTCCGCGGACATCCCGGACTTGTATCGTGTGCACGGCATCGATTCGGATTCGATTCTCGACGCCTGCGCGCGCGCCATGCTCACGCGGATTGGGCGCTAAAGCCTGATCCAGAGCGCTTTTCGCGCACCCGACGGCGCCTCAGGCCCCTGGCTTTAGGTCGCGAGGCGGTGCGAAAGATTAGGAAATTGGAAACCATTCTTTGACCAACATCTCAATCGCCGATTCGTTGTGAACGGCCTTGCGCCGCGGCCTTCTTAAAGCCGCCGAAGCTGCTCAGAACCAATCGGCGCATCCGTCGCGCGTGGGGACGCGCGCGGATTCGTTTCACGACGTCACGCCGGCGATCGCGCCAACGGGGAAAGCGAATGATCGTGCAGCCACGGCCCGCGGAACTCGCGCCTGCCACGCCCAACCGGCGAAGCGGGCCGGCGGCACAGGATCGCGCGCTCGAAGCCGAGCGCGGCATCGCGCGCGTCGTCGCCGATGCTCCGGTCGGGAGACTCGGCGAGGCGGTGCTCGATTTCGCGCTCGCGTTCTTCGCCAGCAGCTTCGGCATCATCACGTTCATCGAGGAAGCCGGCGAGCCGGAAGGCGTCAACGACTACGCCGAGATCTGGCTGCGCCAGGCGAATGCCGCCGCGCATGCGCCCGAGCGCAAGGGCAAGCCGCCGAGCCCGGTGTCCGATCGCGCCGAGCCCGGCATCTGCAACCGGCCTTACGTTCTCGCCTCGGGGCCCTTGTCGGTGACGCGCTCGATGCGCGCCGATCTCGTGTTCCGCGGCCGGCGCTGCGGATCGCTTCTCGTGGCCGGCGCCGCCGGCGACTATTCCGAACAGGATTTCGCGCTGCTGCAGGCCACCGCCGAGCGCGCCGCGGCCGCGTTCTGGGCGCTCGCCGTCGAGCGCGCGCGCACCCGCATCGCCGCCGGCTACGCGGACTCGCGCGGCAAGCTCGATTCGATCCTCAACACCGCGGTCGATGCCATCATCGGCGTGCGTGTCGACGGCCGGATCGTCATCGCGAACCCGGCCGCCTCGCGCTTGTTCGGCTACGCGCCCGACGAGCTCATGGGCCGCAAGCTCAAGAGGCTGCTGCCCAACTTGAGCCGCCGCGACCAGGAAGAATATCGCTGGCGCGTCATGGAGACGGGCCAATCCGGCGTCTTCTACACCGGCAAGGAAGAGCGCGCCGTGCGCAAGGACGGCTCCGACTTCCAGGTGGAGATTTCGGTCGGCGTCGCGGGCGAGGGGGAGAACGAGATCTTCCTCGGCGTCATGCGCGACATCACGCGGAGGAAGGCCGCCGAGGTCGAGCTGGCGCGCCGCGCCGACGAGCTCGCGCGCTCCAATCGCGAGCTCGACGATTTCGCCTACATCGCCTCGCACGACCTCAAGGCGCCGCTGCGCGGCATCCACAACTACGCGAACTTCCTCATCGAGGATTACGGCGAGAAGCTCGACGAGGACGGCAAGGGGAAACTCGCGACGCTCGGCCGCCTCGCCAAGCGCATGGAAGACATCATCAACGACCTGCTGACGTTCTCGCGCGTCGGGCGCACCGAGCAGAGCCTCGCCGATGTCGACTTGAACGCCGTGCTCGGCGACGTGCTCGAATCGCTGAAGGTCTTCCTCGACGAAGCCCACGCGACGGTGACGATCGCCGATCCGCTGCCGCACATGTATTGCGACCAGGTGCGCGTGCGCGCGGTGTTCCACAACCTCATCACCAACGGGGTCAAATACAACGACAACGCGGAGAAGCAGATCCGCGTCGGGTGGGACGAGAACGCCGAGGGCGAGATCGTGTTCTCGGTCTCCGACAACGGCATCGGCATTCCCGAGAAGCACCGCGACAAGGACTTCGGCATCTTCAAGCGGCTGCACTCGGGCGACAGATACGGCGGCGGCACCGGCGCCGGCCTCGCGATCGTCAAGAAGATCATCGAGCAGCACCGCGGCCGCATCTGGCTCGACTCCGAGCCCGGCCACGGCACCACGTTCCACTTCACGTTCGGCCAAACTCAAGCCCGCGGAACGGCGCCATGAGCGATCTCAACACGCAGCCCATCCTCCTGGTCGAGGACACGCCCGAGGACGCGGAAGCGACCCTGCGCGCCTTCAAGAAGGCCGGCATGGCCAATCCCGTCTATCACTGCCACGACGGCGACGAGGCGCTCGACTATCTGCGCCAGCAGGGGAAGTACAAGGATCCCGCCGAGGCGCCGCGGCCGGGCATGATCCTGCTCGACCTCAACATGCCGGGCACCGACGGCCGCGAGGTGCTCTC
Organism: Pseudomonadota bacterium; assembly: GCA_046723285.1. Lineage (GTDB taxonomy): Bacteria > Pseudomonadota > Alphaproteobacteria > Bin65 > Bin65 > SBBV01. The sequence goes on along the minus strand of JBKOUH010000401.1, from coordinate 1,608 downwards.
CGAGATCAAGGCCGACGAAAAGCTACGCCAGATCCCCGTCATCGTGCTCACGACATCGGCCGACGAACGCGACATCCAGTGCTGCTATCGCGACGGCGCGAACAGCTACATCCAGAAGCCCGTCGACATGAAAGGCTTTATGGAAGCGATCCAGCGCCTCGTCGATTACTGGTATCACATCGTCCTCTTGCCCAAGGCCGCGCGGTAAGACCATGGGCGCCGAACCCTTGAAGCTCCTGATCGTCGACGACAGCGCGGAAGATCGCGAGATCTACGCGCGCCTGCTGAAGAAAAGCACGCGGACGGACTACAAGATCATCGCGGCGGAGACCGGCAGCGAAGGCCTCGCCTCGTTCCGCGCCGATGCGCCGGAATGCATCGTGCTCGACTTCAATCTGCCCGACATGGACGCGCTTGAGTTCCTGGCCAAGATGGGCGCCAACCAGGACGGCCTGCCGGCAGCCGTGGTGCTCGTCACGGGGCAGGGGAGCGAGAAGGTCGCGGTCGAAACGCTGAAGCTCGGCGTCCACGACTATCTCGTCAAAGGCGAGATCGATACGGAGAAGTTCTGCTCCGCGATCCTGAACGCGGTCGAGAAGGTCTCGGCGCGCCGCCGCGCGGCGCTCGACCGACGCGAGCTCGAGCGCATGGCGCTGTTCGACCCGCTGACCGGCCTCGGCAACCGCAATCTCTTCCATGCGCGCCTCGAGCACGCCGTGGCGCTGGTGCGCCGGCGCGGCGACCGCGCCTGCCTCCACATCATGGACCTCGACGGCTTCAAGACCGTCAACGACACGCTCGGCCACCACATCGGCGACGAGGTGCTGCGCGTGATCGGCCAGCGCCTGGCCGCGATCGGGCGCACCGCCGACACCATCGTCCGCCTCGGCGGCGACGAATTCGCCTATCTCATGGAAACCGGCGCCACGCGCGAGGGCGCGCTCGCCGTCGCCAACAAGGTGATCGACGCCGTGCGCCAGCCGGTCGTCACGCGCGCGTCGGTTTTCTGCCTCGGCATCAGCATCGGCATCGCCATGTTCGGCGGTGCCAATGCTGAAGTGGAGACCATCGTCCGCCAAGCCGATGCCGCCATGTATCAGGCCAAGCGCGCCGGCGGCGGCGTCTGCATCTACGAGCCGGCGGCGGCGCCGGGCTCCGTGGTCGAGTTCGGCAAGGTCAAGCGCCGCGCCTGAGCGGGGCAGCCCGCAAGGGCGGGCCTTCTGCCGAAGCGCGCCAGCGCGCGCATCGGCCGCAACCTCGAGCGAAAGTCCGAGCGACGCGCGCTATTCTTCGAGGTCGATCGCCTCGCTCCAGTTCGAGCCGTCGCTCTTTTCCATCAGCACGTATTGACGGTCGGGCCGCATCTGGACCGCGACCTGGCGCCGGCCGCCGTCGGGGTAGACCGTCTCGTAAATGCGCCAGACGCCGCCCTGCTGCATCGTCACGACGCGGCCGGTGTCGACCACGGTGAGGTTCGGCACCGCCTGCTGATAGTGCGTGATGATGAGCCGGCGGACGGCCAGAGGATCGCCCTGCCACGTCACCGTCGCGCCCGGCGGCGGCGGCACGTCCGGCGCCGAGCGCGGCGCGCCCGGTGCCAGCTGCGGC